>JBFZAD010000107.1:0-19625 GCA_041309125.1 Candidatus Omnitrophota bacterium | reverse complement strand
TTCAATATTTCTGATGATGAGCGCAAGGATTTTATCTTCGTAATTTTTCTCTATAGATATATAGCTATCCTTGATGTTTGTTATAGTCTTGTTAACACAGTTTATAGTTAGAATGTTGCTTCGTTCTTCTGTTTCTCTATTAAATAAGTCTATATAGAATTCACTACCTCTATTTGTTGTTCCTACAAGAATACCTTCTTTGTTCAACTTCTCTGAAATATCTAAAGTTATAAGATTAGCAATTCCAAATACATCATTTGCTTTAATATCTGTTTCAATTATCATGACCTTTCTCATATCAGTATCTACCCCAGCATAGGCATTAGAAACAATAGCTATAGGTGCTGTCAGAAGTGTCATAGCAAGCTGGATGTATGCAATTAATCTATTTATCTTAAGTGGTGAGGAAGAGCCCTTCTTTTGTGCTACAAATTTCCTCTTTGCCAATAATCCTAAATTCCTAAGCACATCCTCATAATCTGCATTTTGCTCTTTAGCTTCATTATTAATAACTGCAATAATATTTGCTATAATATCTCCATCTATCTCGGCGCCTACTTCTAGCTTTGCCAAATCCTCAAGCTTCATTACAAACACCTGCCAGAACAATATTTGTTCCTTAGCTGAGAAGCTTGTCCATATCTTCTGAGCTATCTCCTTGGCGCTAATTGGGCTTGAGGCAATGGGGCTTGAGGAAGTATTAAATAAAGATGAATTTTCAATTGCATTATATATCTCTATTTTTCTCTCTCCCCGCTTGGATCTCTTTGCACCAGTATAGGCATTAGCTACCTTTAGTTTTAATTCAGGCGTCCAATCCTTAGAATTGCCAGCAATCATCCAATAATATCCTTTCTTCCCAGATTCGCTCCATTTAATACGGTCGGCTTTTCGCCTAATAATATAACTAGCGCCGAATATATTAAACTCGTCTATCTTAAAGAGCCCTGTTAAGAGACGAACATTATCATCAGTTCTTAAAAGTTGTTTCCTGTAATTAAGATCGTAGCTTTTTTCTTCAATTTCATCAAAAATCTTCAGGGCTTCTTCCCATATCTCTTTATCCTCAGAGGATAAGAATTTTACTATTCCCATTCCATAATCTTTAACCATCTGCCACTGCCATAGATCAAAATTATTAAGAATTATTTCTGGCTGAATCTGCATAATCCCTATTGTGCCGCTATAAATACCCTCTCCAGTAAATAAGTCGACTATTTTTTCTAATAAATTCCTCCTTGCCCAACTCTGAGTTTTCCTATAATCAGACTCTTCCACGTAAAAAGCAGCCACCAGCTCTGGCTCAATATTCCAATACGTAGCAGATTTAATAATATATTGCTTAATCTCCGGTGTTAATTGCTCCTTTATAATACCCCTGGACAATTCAGAACCATTGAATTTTTCCTCTATTTTTACCGAGGTATTAACTGGCCCTTCAAGTTTCTTGTATGATGCGTATCCTGCGGCCATTGCTACAACTATCATAATTCCTACAACTGCCTTATTGAAGGCTCGTCTTACAGGTGATTTTAGCCCTCTCTTGACTGGGCTAGAAGCAAAATTACCAAGGAGCATCTCTAGGGTCAGTTTCAGCCTTGGGAGGAGGCTGGAAGAGACGCTCCTGGTATTATAAAGACTAGAGGAGGCTGATCTTACCGCCACGGGTATGTAGGCATGACCAACCATTTCCTCTAATAAATTACTAAGGATGAATTTGATAAGGGACGCCTCGAGGGTCAGTTTCAGCCATGGGAGGTGGCCGATATTCGAAACGTCCCCAAAGTTATAAAGACTAGAGAGGGCTGAAATCACCGCCACGGGTATGTAGGTAATAACAGCCTTTGGCTCTATTGTTAATAATAAAGAAATGATGACTATACCAAAGGGCATCTTGTGGGTCAGTTTGTTCAGCCATGGGAGGTGGCTGTTGTACAAGACGCCCCTGGTAAAATTAAGGAAAGAGGTGACTAACTTCGCCACGGGTATAGTAAAGCTAATCTTTACCTCCTCCTTATGCTTTTCAAAAGATGAGCCGATCCGTCCTAAACGTAGGAACCTGGCCGTAATAGCATTCTGCAAGCTCTCTAATAATCCTTGCGCGAGCTGCATTAAGTAAGGTCCAATTATATCCGTTTTCTTGATAGTGGACGCTGCCGTCAGAGAAGATTTGAAAGTTGTGAATCCTGTTCTCCTCTCTTGCGCTTCCGAATATTGTCCCATCTTTTGCAACGACAAAGTGCTTGAACTGTAATTTGGTAATCTCTTTAACCATGTTACACCTCCATTTTTTGTTACAAATTTGTTAATAAAAGCAAAAAGGGCTCTGATATCAAAGCCCTCATTTGCATCTTTTCTATATATAATAATAGCCACATTTCTAATTTGGCTTGCTGCTATAGCAAGTTCAACTTCTGTGGCTAAATTTAATAGGTTATGCTGTTTGGAATTACCTAATTTGGATGGATTACTAGGTGGGCCAAGGATCCAATAAACAACAAAAGACCCTTCTTGCTTTTCAATCCATATTACAATTGGCGGTGCTCGTTCTGATTGAGCATTTAATGAAATATTATTAGGCCAACTATAAACGATAAAAAGCTTGGATCTTGGTTGATCAACAACTATTACTGTTATTCTTCCAGGAATTGTGGCAGATTGTTTCTGCTCTTTTGCGCCATTTGTTTGATTAGAATTATTTGAGTTCGCGCTATTTGTATCTTTTGTTTCTCTGCTTCTTTTTTCACTCTTTCCGCCCTTTCTCTCATTTACACCTTGGGCGTTTCCTTTCTCAAAACTTAGTTCGAGAGGACTTCCTGAAATTCTTGAAGATTCTTGCCAAATTATAGAATTTACATCGTTGTTATTAGTTTTGCTCTTATGATCCAACGTCGAAGCGGCGAGCAAGTCGCTTGACGTCATCCCTATTGGCCCAGCTCGGGCTTTGCAACCAGTTTTCGTTTGAGCCTTTACTAATGGACTATTTGCATAATCAGTCCTTGCCTCTGCAAGTGCATCTTTAATGGCAAAGACGTTTAACAAACCTACCATTTCTTCGATAATAGGTGAACCTGAACTATTTTTACTAAATAATGGCATGTTTACCTGAGCTGGGCCTGGAGCTTGAGGTAACACTGGTAATCTTTGTTCAAATGGCTTTTGCTCTGGCATACCACCCCTACCTGCACCCATTGGGCTTGCGCCTGTGTTAGAATCGCCTAATCCGCTACCAAAACCACTACCTATACTATCAAATTCGCCATTACTAAAGCTAGGTAACAATCTAACAGCTTCAGATAAATTAAATATTACACTTGTGCCTAAAACCAACTTAACTATTGGAGCTAACATAGCTTTTAAATAAGGATTATTTGCTGCTTCTCTCAATACCGTAGATGGATCAACATTGCCAACAGGCGAAGAGGAAGTTTTTAGAGATTCCCTATTGTTTCTAAGTCCGGCCAATATTTCTTCTCTTCTCGCATAGAGCTTATCAATATCTTCTTTACTAATTTCATATCCAATCTTATTTATTGTATTATTTTCTGTCTTTTCTAATTTCTTTAATAATTTAGGATTTTCTATATCTTTTATAATACCTTCTAATTGCCTATTTAACACTATCTCTACTTTTTCCGCTCGGGATATTTCACCCATATTTAAGTCTTCTTTATGTGAAAATGTAGCAGCTTTAATGCTGTTTATCCATTTATAAGCCAAGAGGAATAGTGCATATTTGGAATCAGAATATGTTTCTGCTACAGCTTCACGTCGTTTTTCCATATCAGACGTATCAAAAATGCCATCAAGTTCATCAATATTTATCTCTTCCGACCCGCCATTTAGTTTAATTATAAGCTGTTTTGGCTCTTTGGAATCAGATATAGAAGAAGTTGTTATATCTACAACTGAGCTGGATGAAGCTACCTCTTTTTCTACTGGTGATGCTGAAGATTCCGCATTGACAGATTCTAACTCTTGAAGTAGCTTTTCTGCTTGGAAAATTACATCTTTATCTTTAGATCTAGCGATTATTTGATTTAGGCCAGGTACAATAAACATAGCTGTTTCTCTAATTTTAATGGGCATCTTACCCAGAACTTTTAATGCTTCGTATTGAGGCTTGAAGATGGCTTCTTTTAAGCCTGCATTCTCACTGAGTGCAATACCCATAAGAGTCTCTACGGCCAATCTTTGATCTCCTAACTTAAAAAGTAACAATGATTCTTCAATCTTTAGATCAGAATCGCTTTCATTATTTAATATATTTGTTACTATTTTTAATCTGCGCTTACTAGAAACTTCATCCGATGGCTTTAATACAATATTCATTCCTCTTATCGCCCTTAGCCTGACTATTTCAGATCTGCTTCGAGCAAGAATCCACAATCCATCTTCTATCTTTCGTTTTGCATTATCGCTAAGTTTATCCTGGTTATGCAATCCCTCTATATAAATATTTACTTTACTAAGCAACGCCTTTTCTTGGGAACGATTCATTCCTTTCTCAAGCATATCCAGGACTGACAGTGCAATATGGAAAGTGCCTTCTGGGAAGGAAGCGGTATTATTACCAGATTTTATTGCGCCTCTGACTCCTTGGACTTGTAAGTCAAAAGCTGTCTTAATAGCATTCTCATACGGTATGATTTTTGCAAAATCTCTATCTGCTATCATCTCCAGCAACTGCCAACCATAAGGTTCATTTTCGTCAAGTAATGCCATTGCTGTATCCATTGCTGTATTAATGTCTTTCTCAACAAGTTCTTCTGCTGCCTTTGATTTCTTTGTTTTTGAAACCTCTTCTTTGTTTCTGTTTATAAGAGTAAAATATGCCTTTGTATCAAGCGGACTAGAGACTAGTGCTTCGTTCCTCGTTCCTCGTTCCTCGTATGACGTAGTGACGGATGACGTTGTGACCTCATTTATAGCTGGGCTAGTTGACGCTACTCCCTTCACTACTGGCGATGCTGAAGATGCCACTTCTCTATTTTTGATAAGTGTATTTAGTGTCTCTTCTAAAGCGCTGTTTTCGATTCTTGCCTCTGATAGCGTTCCTATAGCCCTTCGTAAAATTACATTCTCAACGAACTTGGCGCCGTCTTTATCTCCTTTAGCCAAGAATGCAGTATGAACTTGAATAATATTAGGAATTAATTCAACCAGGTTTGCGGTAGTATATAAATTCCCTATCTGCTCATTCAGCCATTGTAAGAATATCTTGTCTGTAGATCCTGCAGCCTCAAGAGAAGTTGTATCTTTACTTATTCCTTCAACCTTCTTAATAGTTTTTGCATACCCTAAGACTCTCTCTAGACCCTTTGCGCCAGCACTATTTACCTTTCTCACTAATCTATCTTTTTCTTTTTGTGAAATTAAAGCTCTTTCAATGTTACCAATTGCATTTGCATAAGTTTCTGTGAGAACCCCTGGCCTAGAAGCTTCTTCTAAACTATTTATATACCCAGTTGTTGTTCGCTCAACTCTGCCAAACATGTCTTTGGCTAGTGACTCCACACGTTTCTTATCATAACTGTCTGTAAGGCCTTGTCCAGGCAGCTGGTAGTATGCCCACAGAACAAGCCTATCATCACTTAAGTGTTGTGCTTCTTCAGAAGATAATCCTATAAGATTCCTATCCGTTGTACTAATAGGCAGAGTATCCAATATCCTTTTCTTAGAAGCTATACCAGCAATTTCTACTCGGCTTCTTAATATCTTACTTTCTTCTATGCCAATGTGACCTAATTTAAGGCCTTCCTTTATACTGTAAATAGCATCTGCGTAAAATTGTTTAAGGCTTTCAAAATCTTTAGAGGACCTCATCTGCCCTATAATCGTGGCAGTATCCTCTTCTACTATTATCCTTCCATTTTCCTTATTAACAGGGGAGGCAGCAGTTGTAGCTGGGTTGAAGCTTAGAGTCACGGGCCTCGGGTTTCGAGTCTCGAGTGGCTTTGCGACCTCATTCTTAACAAGGCTGGATGATGCGATTCCAAGGGCTTTGACAGAGAAGTTTCCGGCAAGCCTCTCACGTTCGCTTGGGTTAAAGGTGCCATCTTTTACAATCAACCATGAATCTTCAAGAGCCTCTTTAATATTTGCTTTTATTGCTTCATCTATAGGTACTCTTTGTAATTTTGTAAGTGCCTCTTTATAAATATCTTCACGCTCTTTTTGCTCGCCGGCCAGTGCCATCAATCTCACTGAACGAGTTCCATCTAGAACAATTCTCATAACAGGGCCAAGCTTTGGATTCTTATAAGCTGAACCAAGAAGATTTTGGCTTACAATTACATTCACGCTATATCTTGAATCATTATTAATTTTAACTATTATCTGATTTGCTATCTTTTCTATTGCTTTTTCTAATTGTTTCTTTAGGCTTTCATCAATTTGTTCCTCTAGGGTTTCATCAATATTTTTCGTTGCTTTTAGTTTATCAAGCAATTCTCCTTTTACCTTTTCAACATCACCCACATCATTGACATCCCCAAAAGATTTAATAGCAACCCGCAATAGAGAGTCCAAAATCTTGAATTGCCCTGTTAAGCTGGATGAGGCCGGCTTATCAATCTTTGCTAAGCTTGATGAAGAGGCCAATTTGACTTCATATAGCGAATTTCTAGTCTTTACTCTAAGAGTTTTGTAATCAACAGAAGGTGTGATCTCTTCTATAGTACTTGTATGTGAACCATCATTAAAGTAAATAGGTTCCCCTATTCTAATTGGGGTTTTTAGGGTTAGATATGCATTATCAAATACTCCTCTTCCTACTTTTGTGATGACCACCTTTGTGCCAGGTGAAAATTGACTAAGAACTTTTTCTCTATTTGCTATGTTGTTATCTACTTCTTCTAGTATGCTTGCTTTAGCCTCTTCACGATATGAATTAAATTTAGCTTCTACAATATTTTTAATCTCATCTCGTAATGATTTTTCAGCATCAAATTCATCTGCTGTAATAGTAAGGTTGCTAGATTTATCTGCTAAGCTCAAATAATTCCCACGATCCCAAGGAGGTAATCTTTCCCATGCAGTCTTTGCTAATTTCTCTACTGTTGTTTTTATAGATAAATCAATTATTTTTTCCCTCAATCCATATCTGTGCGTAATATCAAATTTTACATCATCAATCTTTCCTGACTCTAGCTGTCTTTGAATATTAGTAAGTCTATTCTGTAAGTCCATTGAATCTGGCCATTCTGAAATCAAACGTGCAATATCTGAAATACTTTTGGCTTGGCGCACTTGTGTATACCTTGGACTTTCTTCCGATGAAAATTCCTTTCCAGTATTAATCTCTGGATTAGATCCTGCTGCTTTTAGAGCTGCTATAAGGGCACCTAATAAAGTATCGCCTCTCTCCACTTGTCCCTTATAATCTCTTAAAGCCAACTTAGCATTATCATGAATCTCTCCTGTAAAGTTAGTAACTCCGGGGATTTCTTCAAAATACAAACCCTTTGCGCCTTCATAGATATCAAGAGAAAACTTATTAGAATCATTCAACTCGGCAAGGCTTAACCTTCCTTGATCATCCTGTACAAAATATATGTTACCTATTGATTGTGGCCCTTTCTGATTATCTAATTGAGCATGGCGGTAAACATTCCTCTCAGCATCATCGCCTCTTTCAATGCCTGCTGCAATATTCCTTAAGAAATTCTTATTAAGCTTAATTATCTCTTCATTAATAGGCGAAGAGGAAATGGCCTTGGCTGTTTTTGGGGTCTCGAGTCCCAAGTCTCGAGTCTTGGGTAAATTTGCAAAATTTAGTAATTTTGCTAAGGATGATGAGGCAGCTTTTTGCCCTTGTTCTTTTCTTATTTCTGCTATCAATTCATTTAATCTCTCAATTCGTTTCTCAGTAGAAGGATGCGTTGTAAATACAAATGGTTGGTTTATGCTCTTCAAACGGCCGTCTTCTAAAGTTTTTATTGTCGTTGCTTTTAGCTTATCAAAGAATATTCTAGGAAAATCACTAGGCACATAGCCATATTTTTCAAAAATCCACCTAGTCGCGGCTTCATCGGCTCTGAATTCTTGCTCATGCGAGAGCTGTTCCATTATTATGTTAGGAGGAAAAACATGGCGCGATAATTCCCTTATCTTTCTTTCTGCCTCTTTAACTCTATAAGATTCTAATGAAAAAATATTTCTTATTGGAACAAACATACTTTTTTCTTCTATTATAGGTTCTTTAGTATTAATATTATCAATTATGATTTCTTTTTTTGTCTTTCCTGGAATAATATCCTCAACCAATGCTTGAATATAATAATATTCTAAGCGCCTCTCATCTCTTAAATGTGCAACCTCATGGCCCAATATAAAATCAAGCTCCATGTCATCAAATTTTTCTAAAATAACAGACAGCAAAGGAATTACACCTTTAACCTTAAAAAATTCTTCGGGTGAGCCATACTCTTCCTTAGTGAATCTCTGTATAGCGCTAGCTAAGGAAGTGCTTATAGGAAGAATTTTTATTCTTATGTGTTCATCTGGTTTTGCAATATTCTTTTTTAGGCCTTCAAGACGTGCTCTTTGGTATCTATAATTTTTGTCAGTAAGATATTTATATAATTCACTTAAAACTTCTTGAGATTTATTCTTAGCTTTTATTGCTTTTATTTTTCCATTAGAAAGCTTTAACCCAAGAGAAGAAAGATTTGAATAAAATTTAGACTTAAGGAAACCTTTTGAATATAGCAAGCTATCTTTAAAATCATAAATCTGCCTTAACACAGGCGAGCTGGAGATTGATGAAATCGGCCCTATTGGGGAGCTCGTGACTTTTAGAAGCATGCTTGGTATGAGAGTCTCGGGCAATCTTATGGCTGGAGAGCCAAACATTGTTGGCTTTTCAAATGTTGGACTCAATATTCGTCCCTCGCCCATCTTCTCTCGTCCATCGGGTAACCTTATGACTGGTAATCTTGCGACCCTATTCGCACCAAGGCTGCTTGAGGCTATCTTATCGATAGCTGGTGAGCTGGCGGCATTATGCAATTCTTTCACTCTAGCAGCATATTTGCTCCAAAGCTCCTGAGCATCTCTCAATCTAATATCTTTATTTATAGAAACAATAACTTGATCTTTAAGCTGGTTGACATCAAATGGAAGACTTTCAGCTGCCTTGAAAAGAAGTGGCAAGGAATATTCATCGTATCTCATTCCGATTTCATCCGGGCCGCTTGTAAATGTTCTTATGCCTGGAAGTTCATTGAGTTTTTTTACGGCAGGCCAAACAATAGGATGTATACTAGCTGGGCCGTATTCGGGACTATCAATAGGCTTAGTAACTCCTGAACCTTGAAATATATTTCCTGCTCCTATTCTTAGCTTTATTTCTTCCCGTTGCCCTATGGTCATTGACGGCTTTATCCCAGCCAATCGTTCTCCGTCATTAAGGATTGCAAACTCATTATTAATTCTTTGAGCAATAGAATCTATTCTTTCCATTGCCTCAGGGATATATATATCAACGCTATCAGCAGGCATATTAACTCCAGTCATAACTTTGAATTGCTCAAGGACGATATTACGTTCATCATTGTCAACGGCGTTATGGAAATCTTCAGAGAAGAATGTAAGATTTTGTTTAAAATACTTTAATTCCGCTTGCATATTCTCAAGCGTTACCGTATCTTCTGTATTAATGCCCTGGGTAACTATTCTATCTAATCTTAATAATTTATCATTAAGGCTGATTAATGCTGAGCTGGAGATTGCAAATTTATCTGTTCGCGGACTGGAGCCAGCTATCTCCTTCTCGACCTTGGCCAACCCTGTTTCTCTCTCAATCAGTATTCTATAAGGATCTTTACTATACCTTTCAAGCAATCTATTAGTAGATATCTTGTGCGGATATCCAATTACTGTATACACGTTTAAAGAAGGATCGGTTGAGTTTAACGCCGATATTTCATTCACGCTATGTTTTTCTATAATTCTCTGCTCTTGCGTATCAATGACAACAATATTGTCACCCGGATTCAAAACAACTTCTCTGTGCAATGGTTCAGCATATGTTCTTAATAGACTTCTCCAGGCAGCTCCATCTAGCTTGGCGCTCAGATACAGACTATCTGGGGAAGAAGATAAGTATTTTAGTCTTTTTGCAAATTCATCCCAATAGCCTTTAGCATCTTTTAATTTTATATCTTCATTAAGCGACAAATCAAAATTACCATTGCTTTGGACACTAGCATGCATAGGAAGTGGTCTCCAGGAAATATTACCCGTTCCGCTAATTGCTAAACTCATATGGGCTGCCTTTAACTCTGCTAATAATTCATCATTCTGAGCAATAGAACCATATATCTCGTCAGGGCCGCTTCCAATAGTCCTTATTCCGTTGATTCCGCTGATTTCCTTTACTGCATCAAGTACAATAGGGTGTATATTTTTATCATTTATTTGTAAATCTGCCATGCCACCACTAAGCGCAATACGAGCCTCCTCATGCATCTTATTTCTCTCTGAAATAGTACTTTCTGGCGTTAAGCCTGCTTCTATATCATTAGGATGCAAAATGCTAGATGAGTCTGGCTTATCGATAGCTGGCGAGCTGGTGATTCCTGCTGCAGTAAGTGCATCTTTTAATATGCTTAATCTCTTATTATTAGCTGGTGAGCTGGCGATATTGGCAGTCAATGCTGAAGAGGCTGGCGAATTATGTAAGTTTTTACGAAATTCCTTAAAGAGTTTTTCTCCAAAATGTTCTCCATGAATAATCCTTCCAGTTCGAGTTAAAAGATTTTTGGGTTCTATATATTGCCAAGCCAGGCTTCGATAGCCTAAACTATCAATGATTTCTGGCATGCTATTAATACTATTTACTTCTATATTTTTCTCTGTTAATGCCTTAAGAGGTAATATGGTATACATCCACTTATAACCTCTATAATTATCATCTCTTGCTATGTCTGGGTAAAACTCATTTAGAATGCCTTTATCTATATCTTTGCCTATCTTCAAATTTCTTCTTGGTCCGTTTGGTATTTGAACAGTTACCTTATCGCCATCTCTAGAAACAAATGTCTTGACCAATAAATCGTAATATGGATATTTTGCATTGTCATTATGATTTGCTATATCTAGAATTCTCTTAGTGCCGTCAGATAAGCTAACAATATTTCCCGTATGCTTTATTTCCTCCATATCTTTATTAAATGGAATTCCAATGCTAGATATATTTAATCCGAACCTGGTGCCTATTGCATCTAATAATATTGAGTGGCCACCACAAATTGTTCCCCCATTCAGGAACAGGCTTCCTGGATATAATTTGTCTGTATTCTTAGATTCGGCTAATTCGAAATCATACGGAACATTGAGAAAGATATAATCAAAAAGGAAATCAGTAACGGTCTTCTCTAAGGCAACTTTCTCTTCTATAGACTTGGCTGTTCTTAGCTTATAGTCAACCAATATGCCCAAATAATTCATCCCTAGATTATCTACTAAATCCTGTGGTGTTCGTGAAAAGAGAGAAAAATTACTCCTTGATAGACCCATAATAAGAGGAGTCTCATAAATTCCAGGGGCAACCAATCTTAATTTATCTACAGGAGTAAATTCTGCAACTCCAACGGCCTTATTTATATCTCTTAAATGATTTTCTAAAACTCTCGTATTAGATTTTGATTGAATTTGGAACTCCTCATCAACAATATCTTTTATTGGTTCTGGCAATGCATCGTAAAATCTTTCTTTGCCCTTAACTGTTGCATACACTTTGTTCCAGTGCCTTAAAGAATCATCAACCAGTTGTTCATTTATTTGAATTTTATTTTTATCTCCTGCTGGCGACATATTATCAATTAATGTTTGTGCTGTTTTATAAGCGTTGACTCTAAGATTTTCGCCACCAAGTCCATCTCCTTGTGACATTGCCTTAGCTAACCATGGAATGTTATTTAAAGCGAAAGTAACCCCTATTCCTAATGCACGCCTCAAAAATTCTCTACGCTCTAGAGTTACAATACCGCTATCCAGGCTAGACGAGGAAGAAATAGGACCTATTGGCGAGCTGGAGATTTTTGGCATATTCGGCATTAGATTCTTAAGAACAGGCGCGGTAATTGTGCTCATCGTAGAAGATGCGGTTGTGGATGTGGCAGGCTTGATAACAAAATTGTTAAAATCATGCATGCCATTGCCATTAGATCTATCATGGGTCAATTCTTTAACTCCATCTTCAGATATATAGATTGTGTTTTCTAATCTTATTTTTAATGGAATTTCTTGTTTTATTGCCTTACTTAATATTTCTCCTTTTGGATCATCTATTTCAGGTTCTATTGCAATTACCATTCCAGGCTCAAGAATAGTATTTTCTCTTAAAACTGTCTTGCCATTTTGCAGTTCATGCCCTTCTAAACCTGTAGAATGACCTAATAGCTGCCCTTTAGCATAATGTGCATACCTACCATAATTACTATCTTTTAAAATTTGGTTTGCTTCACTTTCTACTTCACCCCATCTTACGGTTTCTTTATTTTTTATTTTGGAATCGATCTTAGCTATTGCTGCTTCGTAAGCTGCATTAACAATTTTGTAAGGTTCTTCTATCTTTTGAAGAATACCATCTTCTCCTCTATCAAATACGTAGAAGCGGGTCATATCACTGTTATACTTACTTCCATTTTCATTAATGCTAGCCCCAAAATCAACAAGAACCCAATTAACCTCACTCAGCTTTGTCTTACCTAAATTTGAGTTTGTTTCTGGTCCAAGATAAGTGCCTTTGTCTGTTGTAATCTCTATGGTATGCCTATTTGAAAATTCTGACACAGAAGCTGTAACTCCATACTGGCTAGCAAAATTATCTTTAATATTTTCACTAATCTCCTTCCAAACATATTCCAAATCTGAATCTACATCAGTAAGAACATTGCGAGATATATCAGAAAATGTATACTGCGAGATTTCAGATGCAAGCTTAATCTGTCCGTGATCGTAGTCACTCTTAATTATTGGTGGTGGCGTTCCGCCTGAGCCAGAACCTGAACCCATAGCGCTAATCTTACCTAATCCTTTAAGGCCAGCTAGTTCTGGATAGAATGTTGAGAAATAATCTGGAGAATACCAGCTTGAAAGCGAAGGGGCCTCTAATTTCATCCAGCTCTTTCCTAGAGGAGTTGTTCCTTCATTCTTAATAAGGGTTTCTCTTATCTTTCGGGCAAATTTCATATCACTGCTCTTTCTATATGTCTTTGCTATTCGCGCTGACATATCTGCCATAGCATTGCTTTTGCCAGAGTAATTCGCAAAATAGAACCTTCTCATAAAATCATTATAGATATCCTTTTCATTTGCAGAATCCTTGCCCTTACTTTGCAAACGCCACATTATCCTTGATCTTAATCCTATCGGAGTTATTGAACGTAGGCTCTTGGGACTAACCCTTGTAAGATTATGCAAATAAGATATCTCATCTGGAGTTATAATCTCACCTCTTTTTGGCTTACTTAGCGTATCAGACATGGTAAATAATAGGGCAAATAACTCGGTTGCATTGTATCCCCATATTGCCTCGCGGGACTCTCCTAAAGGAATTCCCAATGATACGCCAAATAAATGTCCTAAGACTTCATGGCGGACCTCCAGGGCTCCAACTGAACGCAACCTAAAGCCATATCTATCTCCAACTGCATTCTCAAACCTATCTAACGGAACCCATACCTCAAAGCCCTTACCCTCGGATGTTCTGTCCATCAATTTTACTGTGTCAATATAGCTGGGAGCCAATTTTACCTGTACATTATTTACATATTTAATAAACTTATCTCTAATTGCAGTGGTAATATTATCTTCTGTTATATATTTTTCAATTTGAGGTATCTTCTTGGCAACTCCATATAGCTCTTTTAATACCTCTGGCTTTGCAATCTCCTGTGAAAGCCTTAAATTTAGATCTTTTATTGCATCTTTCTCTATTGCATCTTGAATAGCCGATACCCTTTCAATATCAACCCTATAAGGCAATAGCCCCTTTGCCTTCAATGGGATTGCTGTATTTATTTTCTCAAGGGCAGTTAATCTATCAAATTTATTGCTGTAGCCATCAATATCTAGCCTCTTAAACAAGCCTTCCATGTTAGCCACATAAGAAAGATATTCATCCTGTTTTAGCTCACCAACATCATACTTCTTTAGATTTTCCTTTAATAAGGCTACCTGATGAATAAACTTGGGAATTTCATTTATCTTATCAAGCAAGTCTGTCTTTCTATAAAGATCCTCGCTATAGCTTTCTACTAAATCCTTAGGTACAACCTTATTAAGCTCTTCATTAATAATATTCACTGCTATTCTATTGTACTCTCTATCAAAATCAGAAAGCGCTGAATCGTTCATCTTGCGGCTGGATTCATATTTAAGCTCTAGGATTTTCTTATAGCCTGAAAATAACTTTACTAAATGCGTTCTAACTTCCTCTTTGTCTATCTCAACAATCTGATTATCCTGAGGCTTATACCTATCAATATAATCCATGACATACTCTTCAAGAAATTCTGGTTGCGAACTACTGTTGTTCAAGAATGATTTCAATTCTTGCTTTGCAGGCTTATGTATATAGTTCCAATGCTCTGGAGATATTCTGTTCAGTGCCTCAATGCCTTCAATCTTACCTGCTAAATCCTTTTTATAATCGGCTTGACCCTTACTACCCTTAGAGATCTTCTCTGTCAGTATTGAATAAATAGTGTAATTTACGTCATTTATTATTTCATGATCAATATCTTTAATTTTCTCTACTTCGTCTATTGCGGATTTAAGCCTTTGATAATAGCCGCGATATAAAGGATCTATAATTTTGCCTTTTTTAGCTGAAATAAGCTCTTTATTGCCATTTCTATTAGCCCTTAAATCCTGCGCCCAAAATTCTCCGCCTTTTATTGATATATCTCCTATGTCTGGATCAAATCTATTTAAAACTTCATCTAATGCTGGTTTATAGTCGCCGGCTCCGAGTTTAATCTTAATGAGATTATCTGCTAATGTTTGGCTAATGCCTTTGGCAAGCACCTGCTCAGAAATATCCTGTATGCCTAATTCATACCTATTAATATTTGATAAGGATGTAATTGTATCCAAGAAGTCTTTTCTTATTTCTTTATCAACTTTAACATCTGGCCTAAGTTCATCAAAATACATCTCTGCTATAATCTTAAATTCGTCTTTAGATATAACATTGTTACTGCCGGCAAGGATATTGACAAGCCCTACCTTGCCATTAGTAAGACCCTTATTATCAAATAATCTTTGTTCTAACTCATCTAAGAAGGCATGCCTATCTGTAAACTTAGAGTCATCCTCGCGCAAATATTCAAGATCAGAAAATGCGTCATTTACTAATTTTCCCTTCATTATTCTGGAGAATTCCTTTAGCTTCTTTTCAAAGGAAGGCATAAGTTGATATTTTGTCAGTTCCTCTATGCCTAAATCGCTTCTACCTAATTCGGTAAAGAAGTTGTCTGTCTCATTTAACTGAAGTGAAGCAGAAATTCTATTTGGTGCAAAGTTCTGCGCCAATGTGAATTGTATAGGTGTAAATTTTGTTGAATTTAGCTTTGTATAGAATGACCCAAATGGAGAAAGCGGCCTGAAGGAATAAGTTACGAATTTTGATATTGAGTTGGGTATAGAGCTAAAGCCTACATCAATAATTCCTCTACTTTCTGACTTTGATTCATAATTAGCAGTCCTCTTCCATGAAACAATATAATCCTTAATTAACTGCTTGTCTCTAATTTCACTTGCTTCTCTATATTTTTGCTTACCTAATATATTATCTAAATCCTTATTGTAGACCTTCCAGCTCTTTCCTTTTGATACCAAGGCCCCTGCTATACCTCCACCAATTGCTATTGTTCCGCCAACAGCTATTGCTGGTAATGACAGGACAGTAGCTCCTGCTATTGCTGATGCACCCAATAATGTAAGTGCATAAGATGTGCCACCTGCAGCAAACCCCTTGAAGAAACCTTCCTTCTTGCTTGTGTAGCTACCCAAAGGACTAATAAATTGAGGCAGAGACTTTAATGTTTTATTATACTTAACTGGATTAATAAGAGAACGATAGTAAATATTCTCTGCACCCTTATCCCTATATTGGAAGGCAAATCTTCTTGCTTTAGAAATTATTGAACCCTCTTGATTAAAGCCTACAGTTTTCATCAAGAGAGTGCTGTCTTTTTGCGCAAATAGCGGTATATTTTCAATATATTCCTTAGCTCTTTGTTCGGATTTAATTTGAACATCTTCTTTTGATAGCTCTCTCTCAGTGTTTTCTAACTGTTTAGCAAATCCATCCCTTATTCCATTATAGATAATGGCTCTTTCAGCTGCTTTTAGCCCAATCTCATTGTACCCCATGGTTGGGTTAAAGCTTCTTGCCAATATATCCCTTAAGTCGTCCTTCTGTCTTTCTGTTAACTTGTTGTAGCCTTCCTGAGCGCCTAAAGTGCTGTCTATTTGCCCTTGAATTTTGTAAGCAGAATTAAGAATATTTGAGGTGATAAGAGGGTCGGAATTATTATTTATGCTGATTTGTAATTGCCTAGCAGAACCCTGTAGAATATTTTTAATTGTATTATTATTTTGTGAAAAACCAGTAACAGCCTCATCTTGAAGCTCATTCTGATTATTGGTGTTTTGGGAGAAAAGCATATTGAATACAAATGGAGTGAAATTGTTTGGAGTTATTCCATCCAGATTCTTAATATCTCTTAGTCTCTCACTGCCCTTTGAATCAATAAGATTATATCTTTCTAATGTATTCCTTAGTGATTCCAAGCCTTCTTTTACTTGAAGTTTTTGCTGAACCAATCTTTCTGAGGAGTTTGCCGAGGTCCTTACGGTAGGAAGCAGAACTTTATCTGCAAAATAACTTGCCAACTTGACAGCATCATCAACATTTTCTAATTCAGCTAGTGTTTTAGGAGGAGATCTGGCAATATCAGTTGATTTATCATTAGTTTTATTAAAGGTATCTGCTATTCTTTCATCCAACCTTGACCACTCTGCCCGTTTAAAATCAATATCTAACTTTGAGCGCATAATGCCATCTTTTCTAAATGGAGATTGGTCAGCCAGTGTCTTTAATTTTGAGTATGTCCTTTCATACTCACCCTTTTTAAGCGCAAATCCCCTTGAATTGCCACTAATTACATTATAAAGATTATTGATTCTGGATGAGATATTCTCAAGTGATTGTTGTGCAACACCCTTAGGTCCGATTAACTGCTTATATGCAATAGAACTATAGAGTTCAGAATTCCTATCGAGTATAACCTCTTCATAAATCCTTTGTATAAATGCTTTTTCTTTATCGCTACCATGCCTGTAAACATATTCCATAAAGTTTTCAAACGGTTTTCTAATATACTTATCTTCGAGCACTCGATTTAATAGGCTGGCAGAGTTATGTGAGCGATTAATCTCTTCTCTTAGATGCAAGGCAAGCAGCACTGCATCTTCATTCCGTAAGCTTTCTGGTCTATCAATATTCTCTATCCTTTCTGATAAACGAGAAAGAGTATCTTTCTCATAGCCTGATAATTTTCCACCAAATTCTTTAGCAAGCATATTTATTCTATCTTTAACTATAGTTTTTATTGGACTATTATTCTTTAAATACTCATTAATTGAAGAACGATTATAATAGAGGCGCACTTCATCATAGTCTCCACTTTTTCTGTTGTTTCGCCTTAAGGCCTGTAATGAAGTTGTTAAATCCATTCTATCTACTCCAGAAAAGAATAGCTTGACTCCGCTGGCAGCGTTTATACCTTCAGATCCAATTTCAGTAGCAATGATTACTTCTTTATCCTTCATATTCCTCACCCTAGAATTGAGCTCTGTTTTTCTTTCTGGGCTTGTAGCAGTATCATATTTTTCAAATACTACATTCTGCTTTCCTAGTTCCCTGCTTAACTTTGATACATTTTCAGCGCTAGTTATTACTAATATCCTGCCATTATTACCCTGCTCCTTCTTTATGTGTCCTGCCATATCTTGATAAACATCATTGACTTCCATAGCCTCAAATTTGCCTATCTTATCACTCCCCTCCATGATCTCAAGCTTTTCACCTCGCAAGACTAATGATACTCTATCTCCAGCAAAGCTAATTTTTTCTTTATTAATGAATTCCAGAGACTCTCTATATGACTGCATTGTACCTGAAATAGCAGATGTCCTTCCTCCAATGCCCATCAATGGCTCTATTGCATCAGTTGAAATAATTGTCTCGCCGCCTACAAATGAATCTTTCCAGTTAATTTCGATCTCTTTAAGTTTATTGTCGTTTTTCTTAACCCAACGCGCAGAAGAATACATGAGCGCAGGATCATGGCTGATTAATTCAGGTTGCATTCCTTCAAACGGATTTCCAACAACAACCCTTGCATCATCAGTTAACGCAACATGTTGGCCCCTTGTAACTATACCCTCTAATAATCCTCTTATTTCTCCATCTAGAATAAATGGGTCATTTATTCTGCTCTTAATGCGATTAAATGCCTCTTCGGTTACATGGACCTTTCCTGAAGCATCCCTAAAATATCCTGCATTTGCCTTATCCCCTCTTTGCGTTGTAAGATTTGAGGCTGCCTGTGCCCTTTCTGCATCTAGCATGCTCATCTCCGGTATGTCTTTCTCTTCAATCATTCTGCTTATCTCTTCCCATGCCTTTTCATATTTAAAGTGGTAAGGAAGCAAGCTCTTTCCGCCTCTTCCTACAATGGCCTCTTGCTGGTTTATAAAGGTATTCTGTATTTCATCAACAATCTTAAGGTTATCTTTTTCCTTAAGCATGCTGACTAAATTAGTTATTCTTTCTTTTTCTAATCCGGAATTCATCCTCCTGTTATATAGATGTGAGAATCCTTGAAGGCTTCCTACAAGTATTGTTTCTTTATCAAACATCATATCCCTGATAATAGGTGTAGATATATGAGAAGAAACTTGTGCATCTATGTCCTTTAATCTTAATCCAAATAACTCTGCCCACCCCTTATATTCCATAACTCCTTTTACTAATGTTGTATTTTTTGTAAAGTATAATGAGGCAGAGTCAGGAGATAAAATCTTATTAGCTGACAATACAGAGACTGCAGCAAGTGTCTTTCCGCTAGCCATTGCAGACTCAATATTACTTGATTTGACGAGCATTTCTGCAAGCTTTTCTATACTTTGTATAGGCGGATCTTTTATTTGATCTTTCGGTATTATTTCAATTATCTTATTTTCTATTGATTTTATTATACCTAATGTCTCTCCTGCTTTTGTAACCATGTCAAGATTATTATTGCCTAAAAGGCTACTTAAATCTTTTTCGTCTATTCTTCTAAGTGTACTTATATCAATTCCGCCATCTTTCTTTTCCATGGCAATTTTTACTGCTGGATTCTTATCAATTTCTAACTCAAAAACTTCAAAATCCTTTCCAAATCTTTCTTTTAATCCTTTTGTAAGTTCTTTCCCTTCTTCATTATTCAATGGTTTCACTTCTATACGCTTGGATGTATTAATTTCGCTTTGTTTTGCTATTCTTATTACTTTGCTCAAGTCACTATCTGGATTCTTAAACAAAGGTTCTGCTTTTCTTT
>JBFZAD010000106.1:0-19558 GCA_041309125.1 Candidatus Omnitrophota bacterium | reverse complement strand
ATACGTAATTCTATCTGGGAGTAATCTATGGAAACCAGGTATCTATCTTTACTCCCGGAAACAAATGCCTTTCTAATCGAACTACCTAAATCTGTCTTAATGGGTATGTTTTGTAAGTTTGGCTTTTCGCATGCAATTCTTCCTGTCCCGGTTCCGGTCTGATTAAAAAAGGTATGTATACGGTTTGTATCCTTATTGACCAATTCGGGGATGGCATCAATATAGGTAGATTTTAATTTTGTTATCTGACGATATTCTAATAACATTTTAGGAAGCTCATGCCTTGCGCTCAATATACGTAAGACCTCTTCGTCTGTAGAAAGGCCTGTCTTTGTCCTTTTAACAACCGGAAGCTTTAGCTTCTCAAACAGTACCACGGCTAATTGTTTAGGTGAATTTATATTAAATTCAACTTGGCTTATTTCATAGATTTCTTTTACAATCTTTTTTAATCTTTTTTCAAGCTCTTTTGATAAATCTCTTAAAAATGCCGAATCGATTGAGATTCCGTTTAATTCCATTCGGGCCAATACATATGATAAGGGCATTTCAACATCATAAAATAATTTTAAAAGCTTTCTATCATCTAATATCTTCTTTAGCTTATCTTCTAGAATTAATAGCTCCCGGGCCGCCTCGGGGCTATTTGAGATATCTAAAAATTTACCATCAAACTCAAAAGAGATATCTTTAAAGTCGTAACTCGTCTTACCAGGGTCAATCAAATATGAAGCTATCATACAATCAAATGTATTAGATGGCAGGCTTATGCCTTGGTTCAATAATTCGGCTATTTGGCCTTTTAAATCATAGGTAACCTTTTCCATCTCATCATTACCTAAAACTTCATGAATTCCCTTATCGGCAATATTAAAGGCGAATATCTCTGACCCCTGTATAGATAGAAATATCTTCTGATGATCCTGTGATAATATAAAACCTAACCTTGTATTTTTTTTAAGCAGAGGAAAGATGTCTTTTATTTTAGAAATACCGACTGGTGGTGTTTCTTTAGATCCCTCATCTTTTGCCTGCAGGTCTTTTAAGAAACTTTTAAACTCAAGCCTGTGAAATAAGCTAAAAAGCTTATCACGATCCGGCTCCTTAAACCTAAGATCTTCTATTGATAGATCTAGCGGTACTTCTGTATCAAGATTAACTAATTCCTGGTTTAACTTTATCCTATCAATATTATCCCGTATTGACTCCTTTAACTTTTCTTGCTTTATCTTATCAAAATTTGAAAGCAGGCCTTTAATATCCTTAAACTCTTTAATTAAGCTAACTGCGGTTTTTTCCCCAACGCCGGGTACACCTGGGATATTATCGGCATCATCTCCCATCAGGCTTATGATATCGGCTACGAGTTTTGGGCCTACACCAAAACGCAGCTCTACCTCTTTTTCTGTATAGACGAAACCCTTCTCTTTATAAGGATTGAAGACTGAGATAGAATCATCCACAATCTGCAAGATGTCTTTATCCGTTGAAACCGCAATAACTTTGATTCCTTTTTTTTCTGCCTTTTTTGCAAGCGTTGCAATGATATCATCGGCTTCAAAGCCCTCTTTTTGGACAATTGTGAAATTATAGGCATTCACAACATCCTGAATAATGGGCATCTGCGTCTTTAATTCATCGGGCATGGGCTTTCTCTGCAATTTATACTCTTTGAATTTTTCCTGTCTAAAGGTCTTTCGCGATACATCAAAGCAAATGCCTATATATTCTGGATGCCAACGTGAAATAATCTTATTAATAATATTTACAAACCCAAAGACAGCATTAGTAGGTTGGCCGTAGCTAGTAGAAAGCTCTCTTATGGCGTAAAATGCCCTGTAACAAAATGAGTTTGCATCAATCAAGAATAGCTTCTCTTCTTTGCCCATATTATTTTAAGTATTATTATCTATAGCCACAGTGAATTAGCTGCATCAAAATATATAATTATTAATTATTTTTTCACTGTATTTGCGGAGAGTTCTTAGGATTTGTTATGCATTAAATGGGTTAACCCCTAACGAAGAGTTATTTAAAAATAGCATCTTTGACGAAATTAAATTCATTTTGGGCGAGAAGGTCATATCCTTGAGAGCAAAAAAAGTAGTATTTTTCAATATGATTGCTTGCCTGATTCCTTACTCCTTGGCTAAGCTGATTCTTCAAGAAATATTTTATCTCTTGGCCGCAAGGTTTTTCCTCAATAACGACTTTAAGCTCCAGGAATAAATCACGGTATTCCTCTTTGGTAAGGCCCCCGCTTGATTCATTAGCTCCCTCAAGATAAGATTGCGCCTGATCTAGCAGGTTCTCTATAGCCGCGCCTTTTGTATTAGTAAGACTGGATAAATAATTATTCTGCCTTTCACTTGCGCTTGATTTAAACATATTAATTTTCTTAAGATGCTCGTGCGAAAGCTTGACCCATTGATCATTAGGAGGCCCTAGCTCAATTCTTTTCTTGAAATAAGTTTCTGCCATGTCATATTCCATCTTTTTCTCTGCAAGTAAGGCAAGATTGGTATAGGCTGGCGCAAAATAGCTGTCGTATTCTAAGGACTTTCGATACATACTCATTGCCTCATCCATCATAAATTTAGCTTCGTAAACTATCCCTATATCATTATAGATGATTGGCCAGGTGGGATCGTAATCGCGAGCCTTGAAATAATGCTCAAGCGCCTCATCATGCTTACCTTTCTCCTGGGCAACTAGGCCTTGATTCCTATAATAAGAGGCGATGTTACGGTATTCTCCGGCAAATAGGTTTGAGAAAATACTTAGCGCTAATATTATAATTAAAATTCCAGTTCTAATTCTCATAAGCTTAGTTTATATATTATATTATAAGAAAATATATAAAGTCAAGAAAAACATAGGGTTATAAATTATTTACACAAGGGCCTCTAAGCTAAGTGCAGGATGCTTTACCTTTTCTAAGAATTTGATTAACTCTTCTGAAGTAGTTGCCTGTGTTTCATCTGCAATCGAATCAATTGACATCCCTATCTCATCGCAGCGTTTTTTTAATCTTTCCCCCAGGGATTCCTTAAGCGCCTTTGGCATCCATACAATTCTTTTTAAGCCGCCTTCTGCAGAGATAAACTTTTTACTTATGATATAAAGCCTGCCTATACCCAAAAAACCGGGTGTCTGAACCCCTCCACCTACAGAACCAGCCAGTGTAGTAAAAGTCATACCGCAAGGGGTCATACCAGAATAATCTCTATCTACAATCATGAAGCCATTTGCCTCTGGTATGATTGCAACAATACATTCAAAACAACCGCAGCTTGACTGTGGATCCTGCATTAATGAGTACATACTAACGCTGGAAATACTCTTGTTTGATTTTTGGAATACAAAATCATTCACATTTTTCCATTGCCCAAGTTTTGCATCTAATATCGCACTCTTTTCAACTGGCAGGTTCGGTCCGGTTGGCTTTATCTCGTAGGAAGCCTTTGCATCCAACCATGAATAGGCACCGCAAAGCCCAAGCCTCTCGGGAGTGACAATGCAAACATGGTTGGGCGCAAAACTCTGACACAAAAGACAACTATAAAATGTATCCACACTCTCATCCGTCATGCCTAAAACACGCTCATCGCGCTCATTATAAACTTTAGTTGCCTGCTTTAATAAATTTTCTATATCCTCTTGTTTTGTATATAGCTTTACCTGAACCTTATCTACTATCGCAGAATATTCCTCATGAAACATTGCGTGCATAATTATACCCAAATGCTTAAGACGAAATCCCTTGTCAAATGTCTCCTTATTTATACGAATCCAGCACATGTCGCGCTGGCCTATGTGCATTAAACCCATTGCATAATTAGTATACCGGTGGATTTGTCTCTCTAAGATAGGCTCAAAATCCTTTTGCATCTTTCTGCCGGCAACTTCAATATAAATGCCCAAGGGCATTGATTTCTTACCTGCAGGCATTTGGTCTATATCAGGCCCAATTAATTCTACTTTTGCGTCTTCGACTTCGCCTAATTCTTTACTGACTAAAAACTCAAGGGCAGAAGAAGCCTTGCCGCCAAATTCTGCGTGAAGATTCTCCTTTCTTACACGCTCTCCCTCAAATGCAGCGGCATAAGCTACCGGAATCGGAATCTTTGAAACCTTAACCTTTACCCCTCTAACCTCAATACAGCGGGGAACTATCTTTTTATAGTCTAATTCTTTTACTAATGCTTCATATGTTGTGACTCCTGTAGCTTTAATCTCAGGTATATCGGTATCGGCTATTATTGGAAATCCCATAGCTATTGCACCAGCGCCAGTAGCATATTTGATATCGTCTATTTCACCTAATGTCAAACCAAAGGCAAATACCCTTTCCTTTGTATAAAGCAGATTCTTTTGTGCTTGACCCGCCTTAAGCCCGCCAAATGTAAGGGCTGAACGAATCGCCCAATTTAAAGGATAAATTCCAGATATTGTATCTCTTCCATATGGAACTATATAGTTATCCCAGCCCATCTGAACATTTTCTTCTATCAATTGGTCAACAATGGAACGGCCATTAGTAGAGCTGCCGACAAATGTCAGAATATTCCTCTGCTGTAATTCTCTTACTATATCAACTGCTATTTGGTTGGTTGGTGCAGCACCTAAGATCGCAGCAAAGCCAGGCATGCGGCCATCTACAAGCTGTATCCCAAGCTGACGCATAATAGTGTCTGAAAAAAATCCAACGCAGTCTTTTTGCGGCTCTTCTTTATTTAAATAGCATATAACCGTAATAATCTCTTCACCTAATAAGTTAGCAATTCCGGCGTCTAATACATTCCCCAGATAAGGTAGCCACAGCTTATCGGCCGGGTCTTCCTTTGGCAAAAGCGTCTTCGCATGTTCTAAAATTTTCTTCGCATCTTTAAGCGTCTTTGCCTCTATTCCTAAAAGCGCATTGGCCATCGGCAAATAAAAGGCAGTCTCTGGAAACTCAATTCTTTGGCTCTCGCTCTTTTCGTTTATAGCCTTGATTAAATCATCCTCTGCCTGTTTAACAATTTTACGTGCGCCTCTAATGGCAGCCTGGGCAACTATCTTAGACATAAATCTTCTCCTTTAATGAGCAGACAATTTACGCGAATGAAGTGAGCGTAAATTGTAGTCCAGCCCCTTTTGTGTTTCGCAAACTTCCACCACCCATAGGGCTGGACGTCTGCGAATTAACCCAGCACTAATTTTTATTTATAGAAAAGATGAGAAATTAGTGCTGGGATGAATTCGGACATATAAGTTATGTCGTCCTACGGACTCCATAACTTATGTCCTCATTAAACATAAATCTTCTCCTTATCCTTTATTAAGTCCATTATTTTTGCATAGCTCATTCTATCTAATAAATCATCTCTGATTCCGGATATATTAATTCTTTCCTTCATTAGTTTCAAATAAATTCCAGCATTCTCAACATTACCTAAAAGGATTGCGCCAACAATAATATCGTCTTTTAGAACAACCTTCCTATATGAACTTTTTGCCTCATCCTTAAGTATTATTTCCTTGAGGCTTGTGTCTTTTGGCTTGATAATGCCTATGGAGATTACAGGGACATCAAAGAATTCTATTGAGTTCATACCAATTGAGCCAATATACGCTGTGTCAACTCCTGCCATGTTTAAACCAGCGATCCTGCCTTGTTCTACGGCAATAGGCCAAAGCGCATTAACTTCTTTCTTTTCTGTAGTAATATCATAACCTTGTGCAACATCGCCAGCAGCATAACAATCATCAATGTTAGTAAGCTGCTTCTCGTTAACTACGATACCCGCATCGATACTAATCCCGGAATCTTTTAAAAAAGAAATATTTGGTGAAACGCCCTTTCCTACAATTACTGTCTCGCATCCTATGGCCTTGCCGCTTTCTAACTTAACTGCCCGCAGGTCACCATTGCCGATAATCTCAACAACATCCTGACCAGTAACAATCTCAATGCCATTATCCTGTATCCTTTTTTGAATCATATCTGCTGCTGTTTTATCAAGCATCTGCGATAATACCTGGCCGGATTTTACTATAACCTTTACATCGATTTTTCTTTTATGAAATCCATACGCTGCCTTAAGGCCTATTAAACCTCCGCCTAATACACAGGCAGTCTTTATAACAGGAAGTCTTGTTATGATATCTTTTGCCTCTTCAACAGTCCTAAAGCCGCTTACATCTCTTTTACCTATACCTTTTATCTCCGGCATCTTAGGAGAAGCCCCAGAGGCAATTAAAATGCTGTCAAATTCTACTTTAGTTTTATCCTCTAGATACACTATCTTCTTTTTAAAATCTATTCTTACGACTTTTTTAGCTAATAATAGCTCGATATTTTTATTTTTATAGAATTCAGGGGCTCTATAAATTAATTTATCCTCTGTAATCTGCCCTGATAAATAATAAGATATTAGGCAGCGGCAATATGAAGTATAATTTTCATCAGAGAGCACAGTTATCTTTGATTCTCTATCATGCTCTCTTATTGCCTCAACTGCTGCAATTCCGGCTGCAGAATTACCTATGATAACAAATTTCTTCATCTTGATTTTGCTTCCTCTTCTGCTTCAACAAATATTGCACCTGTTGGGCAAGCCTTTACACAACGCGGCTCATCTTCACCCTCACAGAAATCGCATCTTATAGGAATTTTGGCTGTCTGGTCAGGCCTTATTGCCCCATAAGGACAAACCATAACGCACATCCAGCATCCTACGCATCTATCTTTATCATAGATAACCCTGCCATCCTTGCTATCAAAGGAAAGCGCAGCGGCAATACATGCAGAAACACAAGGATGGTCTATGCAGCTACGGCAGGCAATCGGATAATTCTTATTGCTAGCAAAATGTACCTTGACCGCAGGCTTTGTCTTCTCTTTATTCTTAATAAAGGAGAGCAGATCCTTGCTGCTTGAATGCCCAATGGCACAGGCGAATTCACAACTTTTACATGCAAGACATTTATTTACATCATAATAAATCTTCTTTGTCATCTTATTAAAGATATACTCTCATACTCCAACGCTTACACCATTGGTATACATTACTGGTTTTAGCTTAAGTGCTGCGCGCTTCTTATCGATATGTTCTATCATCATATGAGCAGCCTTAATCGGATCTGCCTCAAATGCAAATTTGCCACCGACAATATTTTCTAAATCATTTGTTAAATAATTTGTAAGATTTTCGCTTCCTGTAACAGGATGGGGCGTACCAAATATTGTGTAGACTCCGCTTGCTACAAAATAGAAACCAATTGAAATAGCCTTTTCGCTCATCCATTCTGGCGCAGCACCTGCACCTGGCAGATCACTGATATCTTCACCCAACCCACCCTCTTTTACTATTTCTGAAAGTATGAGAAGAATTCGAGAATTATCCACACAAGAACCAACATGCAATACCGGAGGAATCCCAACTGCTTCGCATATTTCCAAGAGGCCCTTTCCGGCAAATTTAGAAGCGCTATCCGGGCTGAGTAAACCTTCTTTTGCGCAGGCAATAGCAGAACAACCAGTTTGGACTACTAAAACGTCATTTTTTATGAGTTCCTTGACCATTGAGACATGCGCCCAATTGTGCCTTACATTTGGATTACAGCAGCCAACCACACCCGCAGCTCCCCTTAGCCTTCCTGAAATAATTGCCTCATTGAGCGGCCTGAAAGAAGAGCGATATGTTCCTCCTAGATTATAAAATGTATTCTCCGTTGTAAAACCAGCTATCAGGTCTTTTATCTCTCCTGGAATATCTACGCGCTCTTTAACCCTATTTTTATAATTTTCAACACCCATTCGAATAATCTGCTTGGCAATCTCCATGGCCTTTTCTTCCCTGAATTCAATATGCTCAACTCCCGGGAATTTACATTTTGGCGATGTAGTTATGAGTTTGGTGTGGAAACAATTGGCAACGCTTGAAAGTGCAGGCATAATACATTGAACATCAACCATCATTAGCTCCACAGAACCGGTAAGGATTGCTAATTCCTGTTGTAAGAAATCCCCTGCAGAAGGTATCCCATGGCGCATCAGTATCTCATTTGCCGTACAGCACATACCTGCAAGATTAATACCCTTTGCCCCGTATTTCTTTGCTAATGCAATAAGTTGTGGATCCTTAGCCGCCTCTTGGACAACATCGGAAAGTGTTGGCTCATGGCCGTGAACAACTATATTTACCTCATCCTCTTTTAAAACTCCTAAATTTACCTTAGCCCTTATAGGTTCGGGCGAACCAAACAAGATGTCTGAAAGCTCTGTTGCAATCATTGAGCCGCCCCAGCCATCGCCTAAGGAGGTACGAATCCCATGATTAATTATATTTTTATAATCATTATCTACACCCATATGAGTCCTATGCATCATCTCAACAATTTCTCTATCAATGCCTCTGGGCGTTATACCTAATTTTTTCCAAAGGGCCTGCCTTTTTTTTGGAGCCAGGCTTATAAATTTAAGGCTGCCATGCTGTTGTCCAAATTCAGCTAAGCATGCCTCTCCTAATTCTTCTCCTATCTTCTCAACCATCTTACCTTCAGTCTCTATGCCGTAAACCTTTGCTACCTGCATTAATTTTTCTGTTCCTTTTAGCTCGTAATCATGAGCCTCTCCTTTAGCTGCCAAAATAAGTGTATGCGCTACATCCCTGCCGTGATCTGAATGTGCTGCAGCACCTGATGCAATCATGCGCGCTAGGTTTCTTGCGGCAATTGTGTCTTTTGTGGCACCGCAGACGCCTTCCTGCGGCCCCTCGCCAAAGGGGTCAATCCTACATGGCCCCATATTGCAAATTCTACAGCATATCCCAAGCTCACCAAAACCACACTGCGGCTGCATTGCATCATATCTATCCCAGGAAATCTTAATATTTTCATCGATTGCCCTTTTAATCATCTTTTGACTTGCTGTATCATATGATCTGTCTATATGTTTCTCACTCATTACCTTCTCTCCTTTTAAGTTCTATAGATTGGCAGCGTCTAATACACGCGGGACATATTTATCCCAACCAATTGGCATTATATGCACGCCTTGACAAAATGGTTTTAATCTTTTTATAATCTCAGCAGCAATGTCAACACTTGTTGCAACTTTATCCTGTGCATCTTTCATCTTATTTATCAATTCATCAGGCACATGCACGCCTGCAACATTTTGGTTCATATACTTTGCCATACCTGCAGATTTTAGCAATACAATCCCGGCCATTATAGGCACATTAAAATCTTTTGCCTTCTTTATAAATTGATCAAACTTATCTATTTCATATACTGCCTGGGTCTGGAAAAATTGAGCCCCTGCCTTAACTTTTTTTTCCATTTTAATTAATTCCGGTTCGAGTGGATCTGCACCTGGATTTACTACTGCGCCAACGAAAAATTTAGGAGCTCCTTTTAATTCCTTTCCGGCTAAATCACGGCCACCTTGTAAAATCTTAATTGTCTCTAAGAGTTGTATACTATCTAAATCAAATACCGGCTTTGCCTGAGGATGGTCCCCTAATGAAGGATGATCTCCTGTTAAAGCTAATACATTGTGTATTCCTAATACATAGGCGCTTAACAAATCAGATTGAAGTGCCAGGCGATTCCTGTCGCGGCAGGTCATCTGAAATACCGGCTCAATACCCTTATCAATCAGAAGTTTACAGAAAGCAAGTGAACCAACACGCATTACTGAACTCTGTAAGTCCGTGACATTGATTGCATCAACTCTCTCGCGCAAGGGTTCGTTTTCATGCAAGACTTCCTCTATATTAGTGCCTTTGGGTGGACCAATTTCACTTGTTATAGCGAATTTACCTTGCCGAAAAGCTTCTTGTAGCTTACTCATTTTTTATTTTCGACTTCTGGTATAGGTTTTAATGAACGGTTTCGTGGTTTTGTAATCTTGGAATAATCTTTTATAGGCCTAGATATCTTCATCTTATCAATCTGTCCAAGATCCTTGAGCCGATTATAAATAAGAATCCAAGCGCAGTCGCGATTCCTGTCCACTTCGCATTTTCCATCTTTTGCTCCGCCGCAAGGTCCATTTAAGAGCCCCTTAGAGCATCTTGTCATAGGACAAATTCCACCTGTAAAATTCAAAACACAATCGCCGCACAAAGAGCAGTACTCAAAAAAGTCATTTGCGGCAGTTGTTGCACCGCCAAAAAGAGTATCAGAGGAAGCTACAATTAATCCAGAAAAACGCGCGTTGTCCAAGACGGACTGCACTCCTAAACCGCAGGCCATTACCAAAATGCAATCTGCATCTTTTAATTTAGGCCTGATTTTAGAAATTTCGGTTTTAACCTGGCTAGCAACGCAAGGCGCATCAGGAATAATATATCCTAAAACCTCTTTACCGGCCTTTGTTAAATCCTCAGACATCCTCTTTACTTCTGGCTCACCGCCAGTCTGGCAAGTAGTGGAACATTCGCCACATCCAATAATAAAGATTTTCTTCTTATCCCCAATTGCCTCTAATATTTCCTGTATCGGTTTCTGTTTTGTGATTATCATAGTTAACTAATTGATATGTCGAGGTTTTGTTTGAGCAGCGCGTTGAAAATTTTTTTGGCTTGGTCCCGAGCAAACTCGATCTAACAAACAAAAAGGTTTGCGAGGGCAAAAAAATTTTCTACGAGCGAGCGTTGCCGCTGGAGCAACGCGAGCGTCGCTGCGAGAACAAAACCGAGACAGTCCGTCTTTCGACTGCCGAGACCCATTTTTCAATAACTACTTTTGCAACTTTGTAGCTTCTATTAGATTTCTCATTAAGATCGTTGTAGTCAAGGGGCCTACTCCACCAGGAACCGGGGTAATTTGGGCTGCCCTGTCAAATGCCGTAGCAAATTCCACATCTCCAACAATCTTATCATCTATCCTGTTAATACCGACATCTATAACGATTGCGCCTTCCTTAATCCACTCTCCCCTGATAAGGTTAGCCCTTCCAACTGCAACTATAAGAATCTCTGCTGAATTTACATGCTCAACTAACTTTCCTGCATCTGAAGTAGCAATGTGACAAACCGTTGTTGTAGCAAACTTATTTAGCAACAACAATGATAAAGGCTTGCCCACAATCTCACTATGACCAACCACTACTACCTCTTTACCGTAAAGATTAACTCCTGTAGTGCTTAATAATTCCATAACTGCTGCTGCTGTGCAAGGAAGAACCCTTGCCTTGTCTAAAATAATCTTTCCTAAATTCTCAGGATGCATACCTTCTACGTCTTTAGAAGGGCATATATGAAGAAGTACTGTCTTATAGTCAATTTGCCTAGGCAGAGGCATCTGTATGATAATTCCATTTACATCGCTATCTTCATTAAGACTTGTAATTACTTTAATTAAATCAGACTGCGTAGTTGTATCTGGTAATTCTTTAAGACGGTATTCAATCCCTAAGGTAGTTGCTGCCTTTTCCTGAGATTTTACATAGCTTAATGCTGGGGCGTTTTCACCCAGAAGAATACTAGCCAAAACAGGTTTCTTCGCCAAAGATATTATATCCTTTTTTATATGCTCTTTTATCTTGTCTGCTATAGGTTTTCCTTCTAATAGCGTTGCCATTATTAATCTCCAGTTTAAAGATTTATCTTTATATTAATCACGCCGGATTTAAACGCAGCTTCTAATAACTCGATACCAACCTCAACATCAGAAACCAAGTTAGGGTTACCCTTTTCAACCAAAACAGGTGCTAATTTTAAGGTATCATAGCAGAGCTTGCATACCTCTTTAGGCACACTTATAGCAAATTTGCGAGCCTTTTCTTTTTCCTTGTTATCCTTTTTGCGCGCATTCACAACGGCTGTATATGCCTTAACATCCAAATCAACCAATTCTAGTAATCTTTTTCTAGTCTTTTCTAGCTTAAGCAAAATTCTCTTTATTTCTTTCTCATATTTTTTATATTTTTCTTTACCAATTGTGAAGTTAGCAACCATTGAAAGGCATGATACGCCTATGGCACCAACCAATGCCGAAGCTGAACCTCCACCTGGGGCAGCCTTTTTTGATGCTAAATCCTCTAAATAGTTTTTTATGGATTGGTTTCTGTACATGAATTCTAGAAAAGCCCTACGATCTTTCCGTCTTCATCAATATCAATCTTCTCGCCTGCAGGATGTGATGGAAGGCCAGGCATGGTCTTCATATCGCCTAAGAGTGCATATAAAAATCCAGCACCAGCTGAAACCCTGATATCTTTTATGGGAACTGTGAAATTTTGCGGCCGGCCTTTGAGTGCGGGATCATGAGAGAGAGATAAATGAGTCTTGGCCATGCATATAGGTATTTTATCAAAACCATTTGCATTATACAAGTTAATTTTTTCTCTTGCAACCACTGAAATATCAATACCCTTTGCTCCATAAATATTTTGTGCAATAATTCTCATCTTTTCTTCAATGGAAATATCTAATGGATATAAAAATTTAAAATTGCTTTTTTTACCTGATACCTCAACAATCCTTTTAGCTAAATCAATCCCTCCTTTTGAACCTTGTGCAAATACGCGGCTTTCAACTGCATCCTCCGCACCTGCTGCCTTTGCAATATTGCGGATTAACTTAATTTCATTATCCGTGTCGGTTTCAAATCTGTTTACTGCTACTACGCAAGGAATCCCGAACTGTTTGATGTTTTCAATTTGTTTTTCTAGGTTACAGGCACCTAATTTTATCGAATCCAAATCCTCTCGTATTAATTCTTCTGGTAAGGGCTTGCCTGCCTTAATTTGGAATCTTCCACTATGCATTTTTAGTGCCCTTATGGAACAGACCATTACTACCACATTAGGAACAAGCCCGCTTAAACGACACTTTATATCAAAGAATTTCTCTGCGCCGCAATCAGCGCCAAAACCTGCCTCTGTCACAACATAATCAGCCAATCCAAGAGCAATCTTATCTGCGATAATAGAACTGTTGCCATGGGCAATGTTTGCAAATGGCCCTGCATGCACGATACAAGGTGTCCCTTCAAGCGTCTGAATAAGATTAGGCTTTATCGCATCTTTTAGCAAGGCTGCCATGCTGCCAGCCACCTTGATATCTTCGGTTGTTACAAATTTTCCTTTATTATTGGTTGCTAAGACAATCCTTCCAAGACGTTTCCTTAAATCTTTCAAACCATCTGTTAATGCCAATATTGCCATAATCTCCGAAGCCACACTTATATCAAACCCGGTGTCTCTTGGAATGCCATTATCTTTTCCTCCGAGCCCTATCTTAATTGAGCGCAAGGTTCTGTCGCTTACATCAACGACCCTGCGCCACATTATGGAGTCAATATCTATGCCAAGACCGTTGCCTTTTAAAATATGGTTGTCTAGAAAGGCAGCGCATAAATTATGTGCCGCACTTACCGCATGAACATCTCCTGTAAAATGGAGATTAAAGTCTTCCATTGGAACGACTTGAGAATAACCTCCTCCTGCTGCACCCCCTTTTATACCAAACACAGGGCCCAAAGAAGGCTGGCGAATACAGGTTATTATATTCTTCCCAATTGCTCCTAAACTCTGAGATAAACCAATGGTAGTGACAGTCTTACCCTCTCCTAATGGAGTAGGCGTAATAGCAGTAACTAATATGTATTTTCCTTGAGGCCTGGCTTTAATCCTATTTAATATATCTAATTTTATCTTTGCCTTATAGTCCCCATACAATTCAATATCGTCTTCAGTTAGATTAATCTTAAGGGCAATGTCTTTAACTTTTAACATCTTTACTTTTTGGGCTATCTCAATATCTGATAACATATATACCTCTTTTAATAAGAATATTTTTCAGATAGACAAAAGGCATCTTTGATAAGATCTATCTTAGATTCTCTTAAATCATCTATTATAGAAACAACATCAAAGCGGCAAGGAACATCTGATAGGTTTTTCTTTTTTAAATAGAAAAGTGCAGCTTTTGAAATATGATTTATCTTATTTTTGGTGAGTGAATCTTGAGGAAGACCAAAATCGTTACCTGATCTAGTTTTCACCTCAACAAAACAAATAGTTTCTTTGTCTTTTGCAACTATATCTATTTCGGCAAAACGCGTTCGAAAATTCCTTTCAAGTATCTTAAACCCTTGTCTCTTCAAGAAACTGCAAGCCCTGCTTTCTCCTTTTTGAGCCAATTTAATCTTATCCATTCAGAACCTTATTAAAACTCCTTCGGTGGATCATACATGGACCCTTGTGCCTTAGCTTAGAGATATGGAATTTTGTCCCATAACCCATATTCAGGTCAAATCCATACCCGGGGAAAACCCTATGGTAGAGATCCATAATTTTATCACGAGTTACTTTTGCGATTATTGAAGCAGAGGCGATAGAAAGGCTTTTTGAATCTCCATAGATTATTTCTTTCTTGGGAATATCTATGTCTAAATTTACCTTTCCATCTATTAGGATAAAATCTGGACTAATCGGAAGATTTGTGAGTGCTTGTTGCATTGCAAACCGAGTTGCGATAAGGATATTAAGATTATCAATTACCTTCTCATTTACAATACCCACTCCAACAAATGCCTTTTTTAGGATTTCATCAAAGGCCGAAAGCCTCTGATTTCTGGTGAGTTTTTTAGAATCATCTATTAGGTTTATGAATCGTCTTGTCTTCAAGACTACTGCGGCTGCTACAACAGGGCCTGCTAAAGGACCTCTACCTGCTTCATCAACTCCAGCAACAAACTTGAAGCCTCTTTGTCTGGCCTGATTTTCATAATAGAGCATTATGTTGAGGTTTACTTATAAATTCTGCGTCTCTATCTTAGCTGACTTACCAATTTTTTTTCTCAAATAATATAACTTTGCCCTTTTTGTCCTGCCTTTTTGAAGAACTTCAATTTTTTCAATACTGGGAGAGTTCATAGGAAAAATCCTTTCTATGCCCTCTTGAAAGGATATTTTTCTCACTGTAAATGTCTTACCGACACCTTTACCTTTCATACCGATGACTGTCCCTTCAAATTCATGAAGTCGGGTTCTATTTTCCTCTTGGATCTTCGTACTAACCCTTACGGTATCTCCGATATTAAAAGCTGGCACTTCCTTTTTTACTTCGCTTTGATGAAATAATGCTATTTTATCCATTTTTATCTTCCTCCATGAGACCTCCACAAATCAGGTCTTTTCTTTTTTGTAGTCTTTAAAGATTCTTTTTTTCGCCACTCTTTAATTTTTTCGTGATCACCAGATAAAAGTATTGCAGGGACCTTGAAGCCCATAAAAACTTGCGGCCGGGTATACTGCGGATACTCTAATAGATTACCTTGAAAACTCTCATAAATCAAGGAATTTTTATCTCCCAGCACTCCTGGAATTAATCTGGTAACTGCATCAATTAAAACCATCGCAGGAAGCTCTCCTCCTGTTAAAACATAATCTCCAATAGATATCTCCTCATCAACCAAGCCCTTTTTAACTCTCTCATCTATTCCTTCGTAACGAGGACAAATCAAAACAAGATTCTTATACCCTGATAATCTTTTAGCAACACTCTGATTAAGTTTTTTGCCTTGTGGGCTCAATAAGATTGTTTTCGTCGTGCGTAGTGCGTCGTGCGTAGTGCGTAAAATATGTTCGACTGCACGGAAAACAGGCTCTGGAGTAAATACCATTCCTGAACCGCCGCCATAGGGCCTATCGTCTACTTTCCTGTGTTTATCAGAAGTATAATCCCTTAAATCATAGAACTTTATCTTTATAAGCTTCTTTTTTATTGCCAGTTTGATTATTGACTCATTGATAACTGGCTTAAACATATCTGGAAATATGGTAACAATATGAAATTGCATTTTTTAACCTTCCTCTTCAAATACTGAGCAAATCTCATTACGAAATTCTTTAAAATTACCCTCTTTAATAGACAGCCTCACCTTTTCCATCATCCTTAGATAAAAATAAATATTATGATAAGAAACAAGTCGCATACCCAGCATCTCGCCTGCGTTAAAGAGATGTCTTAAGTAGGCCTTTGAGTAATTCTTACAGGTATAACAACCGCAATTCTTATCAAGGGCAGAGAAATCATTTGTAAAGTTGGCATTCCTTACGATAACCCTTCCCTCAGATGTAAAGGCAGTGCCGTTTCTGCCGTATCGCGTTGGGACAACGCAATCAAACATATCTATGCCAAAACCAATTGCCTGTATAATATCCTTAGGCGTTCCAACACCCATAAGATAATGAGGGTAATCTTTTGGTAAAAATTGACTTGTAAATTGTAATATATTATATCGTAAATTATCGGGTTCGCCAACGCTTAAACCTCCAATGGCAAACCCGTCAAATCCTATATCTATTAACTCTTTCGCAGACTGCTCTCGTAAATCCTCATAAGTTGCACCTTGTATAATTCCAAACAACATCTGTGGCCTGTGGCCTGTTGCCTGCCTGCCGGCAGGCAGGGCCTGTGGCCAATTTTTTAAAAATGCGTCTTTGGAGCGTCTTGCCCAGTGTGTGGTGCGCCTTACTGCTTCTGCTGCCTGGTCCTTTGCACAAGGATAATGCACACATTCATCCAGAGGCATCATTATGTCTGAGCCAAAGACCTTCTGAATATTAATAACTTCTTCTGGAGTAAACAAATATTTCGTACCGTCGATATGGGACTGAAACTCAACCCCGATATCCTTTATCTTTCTTAATAGGCTCAAGCTAAATATTTGATAGCCACCGCTATCGGTCAGTATTGGCCCATCCCATGAAACAAATTTGTGTAAGTCGCCTGCATTCTTAATAACCTCAAGGCCAGGCCTCAAAAAAAGATGGTAGGCATTACCTAGAATAATCTGTGCGCCTGCCTCTTTTAAATCTTGACTTGAAAGTGTCTTAACTGTACCCTGCGTACCAACTGGCATAAAGCAGGGAGTATCTATCACTCCTCGCGAAGTGACAAGCTGACCGAGTCTTGCATTTGTATCTTTATCTTTATGAAGGAGTTTAAATGACATCTTAAATGATTAATTAAGTCTCATCAAAGTATCAACATGGCGTCTCCATAACTATAAAACCTGTATTTCTCATCTATCGCCTCTCTATAGGCCTTCATCATAAGCTCATGCCCCATGAATGCAGAAACTAGCATCAAAAGCGTTGTCTTCGGCAGATGAAAATTAGTTATGAGAGAATCTACAACTTTAAATTTATATCCAGGATAAATAAATATATCTGTAAAGCCAGAGTACTCACTCCCTTCTATTAAATCTGTATTAGGAAGGCAAGCCACTGTCTCAAGGGCCCTGGCTACGGTAGTCCCACATGCAAAGATTCTATTTTTTGACTTCTTTGCATCTTTTACAGCAGAGATCGTATCTTTCTTTATGCTGTAATATTCTTTATGCATCTTATGATTTCTTATATCATTTTCTTTAACCGGTTTAAAAGTAGCATAGTTTACATGCAGGGTTATAAAATTGATTTTTACTCCCTTCTTTTTTAAAATACCCAACAATTCTTCTGTGAAGTGTAACCCTGCTGTTGGCGAGGCAATTGCACCTTCTATCTTAGAAAAAACAGTCTGATATGCCTCTTTATCAGATTCGTCAGGCAGTCTCTTGATATAAGGCGGCAGCGGCATACAGCCTAACTTATAAATCTCGTCTTCCTTATCGGTATTAAAACGTACTCTATTATTATCTATAACCTCTGCTTCAAGCGCTGAACCGCTAAAAAGTATCTTTGTCTTTGGTTTTTGTGCAGGTTTAATAAGGGCATCAAAACAACCATCTTGTCTATTTAGCAACAAGATATCAACCTTTCCTCCGGTAATCTTTGAGCCTAAAAGCCTAGCTGGCAACACCTTGGTATTATTAAGGATTAATACGTCACCATTATTTAAGAAATCTTTTATTTCATAAAAATTTTTGTGATAAAATGTATTTTTTCCTCTATCGACTATAAAGAGCCTGGAAGAATCACGCTCTCCTAACGGTCTTTGCGCAATTAATTCCTTTGGTAAATTATAATTATAATCCTGCAAGTTCATTTAAATATATTTTCTTCTTTTATAAGTTTAAGCTCTGCCTTGGGATAATAGTATTCAAGAATTTCTTCGCTAGTAAATCCCTGTTTAGCCATGTAGTAAGCACCCCATTGACAAAGCCCAACTCCATGTCCCCAACCAAGCCCCTCAAAATGCACTGAGCTCTCTGATACGCTAAGCTTGAATCTTAAACTCCTGATAATATTCGGGCCTAAGATTTCGCGGAAATCCTTACCGGAAAGTTGAATCTTGCCTTCCTTTGAGATAATTTCCAATTGCTTTATTCTCTCTGAATTTGTAAGCTCTGAAGCAGTAATATCAATTATTGAATTTACATTATAGCCTTTTCCTTTTAGTTTTTTTATTAATTCATCTTTATCCATATCAACAGACCAATAAAAATGTGGTGATGCCCTGCAATAATCACATTTTACTCCACTTAAAGGAGCCAAATCTATTTTCCACATAGTATTTGCATTTTCTGTCATACCACTACAGGTAGAGTGATAAAATGCAGAGAAAGGCTCGCCATTATAAGTCAATACCAATCCCTTGGTTAATCTTATAGCCTGATTTGTCCTATATCTTTCATGGTGTCTTCCGCCATAAACCTGTGAATAGATAGTAGTCCTTACATCAAAATAGTTGTCCTTATTATCAATAATTGAGCTTAATGCAAATGTCCTAGCTATAACTGCTTGAGCCTTTAAGACTTCGATTGGCCAATAGAATGAAACCTCCGCGGAGACAACACCCTTTAAATATTCCTCTAAGTCTAATACATTGACCACGCTTAGCTTATTATTTTTAATGTAAATATAAATTCTCCCACCTAATCTCTTTTTGTTAATATTTAAACCTGCATCATCTGCTTCAGGGATAATTCCTAATTCATCTGCATTATAAACAAATCCTCCAATGCTAATCTTATTTTGACCTTTTACTTGAACTATTTTATTAATAATATTTCTGCTTTTGCGGATTTGCGTATTATTTCTTAAATTAAATACTTTAAAGCTTCCAACTATATCCAATTTAAAATCGTCCACTCTCTCTAACACCAAAACTCTAATAGGGATATCTTTATAGTCAGCTAAAACAGGATTAACAGAGGGCCACAAAACTAACAATAAGATAACAAAACTTAGCAAGATTAATAGCTTATCTTGAATGAATCTTATCTTTTTGACCATAGCCAAAATATAAGTGATAGGATGAGACTGATTACAAGGCTGGTTGCAATAGGAAAGTAAACGGTAAAATTCTTTTTCTGAATCAGAATATCTCCAGGTAATTTTCCAAGAAATGGAATCTTATTCATAAATGTCAACAGCACACCGACAATTATAAGGACTACTCCAAAGAGAATTAATGTCTTGCCTATCGGTTCCATATCTAGCGTATAGCGGTTAGCGGTTAGTGTCTTTAGCCTGTGGCCTGGGGCCTGAAGCCTGTGGCCTGAGGCCTGGAGCCTGTGGCCTGGAGCCTGAATACCTCTCTATCTCCGAATAGATACAGCCGCAGTATTTCTGGCAATAGATTCCTTTTGCCTTTGCCTCATCGTG
>JBFZAD010000105.1:0-22101 GCA_041309125.1 Candidatus Omnitrophota bacterium | reverse complement strand
ATACTCCTGGAAGGAATCATAGTTTTTTGCCTTTAGACGTTCACAAAGCGCAAGTCTAAGAGATTCTATTTTATCCTTATCAAAAAAGAGCCCACTTTCTTCTATAAGAAGCTTTTGAAATAGGTCAAATTCTTTTCTTGAAAGGGTTAATACTTCCTTGGACATGAGATGTAATATTATTTTATTTCCTTATTTCCTTGAGCCTGTCCAGGTCTTCATTGGTTAAGATATTTTCTAGATTTAAAACAGGTACTACCTTGTCGCCAAGTCTGGCAATAGAACTCACATAGCAGTCCTTTATCTGCATTGAAACAACCTCTGGGGTAGGGGTTATATCCTTTATAGGCACATCCAGGACTTCGCTAACCGAATCAACTATAAGGCCAACAACTAATTTTTGCACACAACAGATGACAATCTTAAAATTTATATTCTCTTCTTCTACCTTGATATCTAATCTTTTGCGCAGATCAATAACGGCAATAATATGGCCTCTTAAATTTATTACTCCCTCGATAAAATCCGGTGCATGGATTAGATGATGAATCTCCTGAGGCCGCAATACCTCTCTGACATAACAGACATCAATCCCCAGATCTTCATTTAATAATTTTAAAATCAGAATTTTCTTTTCTTGCAGCTCCATAAAAAGTCTTATTATTTGAGTCTGTTTACTATTGCCTGCGCTATTTTCTCTAAAGGCATGACTTCATCAATGGCATTCATTTCTATAGCAGCCTTGGGCATGCCGAATATAATACAGCTTTTTTCATCCTGCGCTATAGTATGACCGTGCATCTGCTTGATCGCTTTGATCCCTACAGAACCATCTCTGCCCATGCCTGTTAATATAACCCCTATAGCACCAGGGCCATACACCTTTGCAACGGTCTCAAGCAGCATATCCCCTGAAGGTCTTAAGCCCTCACATGGGGGATTATTACTTAAATGTATCCTGCCTCTCTCTTCTATCTTCATATGCACATCGCAAGGAGCAAAATAAACAACTCCTGGCTGTATTTCTTCAGAATCCTCTCCAACCTTTACCTTTATTTCACATTCACTATCTAGCCATTCAACTAAACCCTCTATAAAACCTTTTGTTATGTGTTGTACAATTACAATCCCACATGGAAATTCAGCTGGAAGACTTCTTAAAATCTCAAGAAGGGCCTGTGGACCCCCTGTTGATGAAGCTATTGCAACTATTCTATCTAATGCCTTTACACTAGAAACCTCAACAGGTCTTATAATCTTGCCCGATGCCTTCTCTTCTAGGCGAGCCAATGGGTGATGGATTACCTTAACCTTGCTAAAAAATTTTATTTTTTCTATTAACTCTCCGCCTCCGTTTTTACCTTCTTCGAGCTCTATTTTTCCTTTATCTAGGACATCCAGCGCACCGTAAGAAATTGCCTTAAATACCTTTTCCATCCCTACCTTAAAAACAGATGTTGAGACAATAATGATAGGCGTGGGATTATAAGCCATTATATACTTAGTGGCCTCAAAGCCATCCATTATAGGCATATGTATGTCCATAGTTATAATGTCAGGCTTTAATTTTGGAACAATATCAACTGCCTCCTTGCCATTACTTGCGGTACCAACAACAATAAGCTGGGGATCAGAGTTTAAAATTGTGGTCAACACCTTGCACATTAGCGGTGAATCTTCAACCACTAATACTTTAATAATATCCTTTAGTTCGCCCCTTATCTCTTCCATTTCCTAAATTCTTAATCCTTCATTTTTAATTCTTAATCTCTAACCTATAAGCCTATCAACAGTATCCAATAGATTCGTCTGATCAAACGCAGTCTTTACGATATATGCCTGGGCACCGACCTCAATGCCACGCCTCTTATCTTCTTCCTTCCCTAATGCGCTGACAATGATTACCGGGATATCCCTGTATTCTTCATTTTTCCTCATTGTCTTACAGAATTCAAAACCATCCATCCTGGGCATCTGCACATCGGCAACTACAAGATCATACTTTACTTGTGTAAGCTTATCAAGGCCGTCGAGACCATCAACTGCTGTATCTACCTGAAAACCGCGCGCCTCCAGGATGCTTTTCTCAAGCTCTCTGGTTGAAAGAGAATCTTCTACTATCAAAACCATATTTTTCTTCTTTTCCTGGGCTTCTTCTGACTTAATCTTTCTGCCCATGACTGCAGGATGACTCAATGCACTCTCAATAATTAAATCAGATACATCAAGTATAACAATAACTTCTCCTGTACCCAATATTGTAGAACCCATTACATTCTTAACCTTACCTAGATAAGAACCTAAGCTCTTTATAAATATTTCTTCCTCTCCGATTATTTCATCAACTATAAAACCTACTTTCTTCTCAAGAGACGATGTTATTACAACCGGAGACTCATTCAAAGAACCATGCATTCTGCGTTCATCCTCCGGTTGAAACTCCATCTGCAATACGTCAGAGAGCTTCACAACGGGCACCGTGTGGCCTCTTACCTGAATAGCCATTCTTCCCTCAACAGTAGGTATATCATCCAAGGCTGATTTTATAGTCTCTTCTATAGAAAGCATTGGAAAAGCAAAGGTTGAACCCTTCACTCTGATCAAAAGCACTTGTATTATTGCAATGGTCAGTGGCAATATAAGATAAAATTTTGTACCTTCGTCTTTCTTTGTCTCAAATTTAACCTGCCCCTTTAGATTCTCAATATCTCTCCTGACCACATCCAACCCAATTCCCCTACCAGAAACATCCGTTATAATTGGGCTGGTTGAAAATCCATTCATAAAAATTAAATTCAAGATTTCCCTTTCTGACATACTCTCTAAATCTTCAGAAGATACAAGTTTCTTTTTAAGGGCGACTTCTTTTACAAAATCAGGGTTGATCCCCCTTCCGTCATCTTCTATTAAGATTGTAACACTGCCTGCTTCGTGTGAAGCAGATATCTTGATAGTGCCGAATTCTGGTTTTTTAAGCTCTTTTCTTCTTTGGGGATCCTCTATACCGTGATCTATACAATTACGCAAGATGTGCATAATGGGCGTCTTTATTCCCTCTAATACCTTTTTATCTAATTCCGTATCCTGGCCTGAAATCTCAAGATTAACCTCTTTGCCGGCCTCTTGCGCAATATCCCTTATCATCCTAGGAAATGCATCAAAAATAGTCAGGCAAGGAAGCATCCTAATTTCCTTCATCCTGTTTTGCAATTCATCTATAACCGGGTCAAGGCGAAATGCCTCTGTAGAAATATCATCGTATAGACTCAACACATCTTCTTTTAGCCTCTGTATATCTATATTACATTGGCTGAATAATTTTATGACCTCCATATCGTTAAAAGACGGAATCCTTTTGACCTTTTCCTGCAGATCAGAAAATCTCTTTTGCATATCCTTAGCCATCTTAGAAAGCCTTTTTACCTGTACGATCTTTCGGGAAGACTTCATCTTATTGATTACCATTTCACCGACTAGATTAAGCAGGTTATTGACCCTACTGACCGGTACTCGTATATATTCTTCTAAATGGGATGTTTTTTCCGAAGATTGATTCTGGAATTTCAGAGTGGCGGGTTGTTTTCTTTTTTCTTTTTTATTCTCTACCTTAGCTTCAGCCAAGATAGCGGTCTTTTCTTTTGGCTTATCTTTAACCGACTCTTTCTTATAAATACAAAACTCAAGGCGCTCACAAATGTTTGATATATCTACATCTACGTCTTTATCATTTATAATTCTGTCTAATATTATATTTATGGCATCCAGCGCCTTAAAAATTGCCTGGGCCATATCTGAATTGAATGATATCTGTTTTGAGGAAATCTTATCAAAGATATCTTCTATGCGGTGGGCAATCTCCTGGATTTCATGAAATCCAAAAACCCTTGCAGAACCTTTTATGGTGTGGGCCTGTCGGTTTAACTCTCTTACTAATTCTATGTTGTCGGGATTCTTTTCTAACTCGACAAGACCTTTGTTTATTTCGGTAAGATGCTCTTCTGTTTCAGACTTAAAGATACCTATAAAGTCCTTTTCCTCAGACATAAGAATTATTATTGTTAGGCTTGCGGTATGAAATAAATTATATCTTCTTTGTAATATCTTCTAGTTTAAACTCTCCTATTGCCTGCTTCAATTCCTGGGCTAACTTATTGAGCTGTGTAGCGCCAGTAGCAGCCTGCTTCGTAGAAGAAACAAATTGCCTTGTTACCGTATCGATATTCTCCATTGCCTGAACTACCTGTTGGGATGCACTCTTTTGTTGCTGGGTAGCCATGGATATCTCTTTTGCGGACCTCGTAGTTTCCTTGACCATCTCAAGGCCCTTGGCAACCCATTTTGTTGAGTCTTCAATACCCATGATAGTTGAATTAGTCTCTCCCTGTATTTCAGTAATAAGGTGCCTGATCTCCTCTGTTGACTCGGATGTCCTCTCTGCAAGCTTGCGCACCTCTGATGCAACAACTGCAAAACCCTTACCTGCCTCTCCGGCTCGAGCTGCCTCTATAGCTGCGTTTAATGCCAGGAGGCTTGTCTGATCAGAGATATCATCTATAAGCTTGACAATATTGCCGATGGACTGGGATTTCTCGCCCAATGCAAGGATCTTCTTTGCAGTGATATCAACCTTGGTATTGATCTCCTGCATACCGGCAAGTGTTCGCTCTGCTATATGCGAAACTTCTTCTGCGGTCTTTGCAATCGCAGACGCCGTTGTCGCAAGCTCACTTATGGTAGTTGAGGCCTCTGTAACTGCCGATGACTGTTCAGCTGCGCCTGAAGCCTGTTGTTCTGCGGTAGAGCGTATTGTCGATACAGAAGAAATAATCTGAAGACTTGCATCACGAACCTGCTTTATTATATTCCTCAAATTTTCTATCAATTTATTAAATGCAACTGCAACCTGGCCTATTTCATCCTTTGATATAATATCCACCTTCTGCGTCAAGTCTGCATTCTTTGCTATTGTAGTCGCGGTCAGTGTCAATTTTTTAAGCGGGATTACCATGGTTCTGCTTAATAAAAATGTAAATAATACACCGAAGACAAAAACAATAATAGAAATCATAATAAAATTAGTAAATAGTCCTTGCTTCATAGAATCAACCGTCCTCAGTGTATAGCCAACCCTTACAACCCCTATTTTTTTCTTAGTCTTGGCCGTTTCTAAGCTAGCTCCTGCTTGCTGGCTAGAACCAGAATCAATCGATCCAAAATCCTCTTTCAGGAAACCCTTATCCTGTTGCATCATAACAGGTGAAGCAATTTCTAGGATTCTTTCACCCGATTTTGTTACATAGCTTTGAGTAATGGTCTTAGTAGCTGAGCTAGCCTTCTCATCTGCCACTCGCACATCCGTCTCTTTTATCCTGGGATTAAAATCTTCTGCCAAAACTGTATCTTTATCGTCCGAAATAATGCAATAGACTACATCCTCAGAAGCCTCCATGCCTTCTGAATCCAAGATACCGCTGGCCAAGCTCTTCAGCGAATCAATATTTTTTAAGAATAGTCCTGCTTCTGCCGTCTTTGCCAAAGTATTTGCAGAAGATACCCCAAGCTGTGAGAATCTCTGCTCTAATGAAGCAACAAAGGGATTAATTTTAAATAAGATACTTATAAATACACATAATTGACTGGCTAAAAGAACACTTAATACTAACAATATAATTTTTGTAGTTAATTTCATTTAAACACCTCCTCTGCTTTATTGACTAAATAAGATGGTATTTTTAAATTTATTAATTCTGCGGTACGCATATTTAAAATAAGTCCGAACTTTCTGGGATTTGATATTTGAATACTTGATAATGGCGTACCCTGAAGTATATTCTGGGCAATCTCGGCGCTCTGCCTGCCTATATCATTATAATCTGCGACAAGGGCAAAGAGTGCGCCTGCCTTGACATACTGCCTGGATATGCCGATAAGAGGGACACCTCTTTTTACGGTATTAACTAAAAGATATTCTATCGAATAAGAGTTGCAGACTGTATTATCTGCAATAACCCACAAAGCATCAATGGTAGCAGCCATATTTAAAAATGCGTTTGCTATTTCTTCGCTGCTTTTTACTTCCTTAAACTCAGCTGTCAATCCTTTGTCCTGCAATAACTGCTTTATCTGTTGTGCATTATTGTTATTTTGTTCCGGATCGAAAATCATACCTATCTTCTGCGCCCCAGGAATAATCTCTTCAATAAGTTTTACATATTCAATTAAAGGTATGTCCAGCGAAACCCCTGTTATATTCGGCACTGACACAAGCCCTTGAGAGTGAGGATCTAGAACCATACAAAATACAACTGGCTTATCCTTGATATTCCTTAAGCAAAAACTGGCTGCATCTGAACCTACGGCCAGTATGAGATTGGGATTTTCTTTTGTTATCTCTGATAAAAGCTCTGCGTCGTTTACAGAACCAGAAGACATCACAAATTCGATACCCCTCTTCTCTAGCTTCATATCCTTGTAGAATCCTTTGACTGCCATTTCGTATTGCTCTATTTTGGCGCTCTTTAAAATTACAATCTTGGAATCAGTCTGGGCAAATACAATGTTTGTTGCTAAGATTATAAATAAAGAAGAAAATACTGCTTTCACTATTAAAATTTTTTTGCTCATAAGAGATATCCTTCCCTTTAATTTATGAATCTCATTTTGTACTTCTATCTAGGATCTTTTCTACCTTCAAGATCCCTATCAACTTATTGTCTATTTTGTATTCACCGTCCAGATATTCGGCTATATCGGCTGATATTGTTGTCAGTGTAGGCGCTATTAAATTCACAGGAACACGCATTACATCAAGTACCCCATCAACCAGGAGCCCGGTTTCAATAGCATTTGATTCAATAACTAAAAGCCTTGACTCAACGGTCAATTTTTCTTCAGGCAGGTGAAAAATCCTTTTTAAATCCGTAACAGCCAGTATATTTCCCCTTATATTGACTATACCCCTAATATATTCAGGCATAGAAGGAATAGGGGTAATTTTATCTATCCTGATAACATCTCTGGTCTTTTGTATATCTACGCCATACCACTCTTTAGAAAGACGAAATACTACTAGCTGTAAAATGTTCTCTTCCTGTTGACCTGCCTTATAAAAATCTTCTTCGAATATTGTAAGGCCTACTCCCTGATCTTTTTCTTCATCCATGGCTTTATTTTTTAATTAACATCTTTATCTTGTTGATATAGTCGCTACCCTGAAAAGGCATGGTAATATACCCTTGAGCGCCGCATTCTGTTACGCATTTGCGAATCTGATCTTCGTCTTTTGCCGACATAAAAAGCACAGGTATAACCTTTGTATGTTCATCTGATTTAAGGGCCTTACAGGCCTGAAAACCATCCATACCTGGCAGAGAAATATCCAGCAAGATAAGCACATACCCGCCCTGCCTTGCCTTTTCTAGACCCTCCTCTGCAGTCTCAACGGCATCACTCGTTAATCCTTCTTTGGCAAGCCTTGCCTGCAGCACTTTATTTATAGAAGGGCTATCCTGAATTATTAGTATCTTATCCACATCATTCTCCTATCTTAATGATTAAATTTTGTACTTTCTGAAATCTTCCAACAATCTTCTTATGTCATTTTCAGATGAGCGTGCAATTGAACTACAAACAAAAATCAAAACTGAAAACTGCCAGCAATCTCCTACACCAAATATAAGTCCGGTCAGGCAATCCTCTTTTTTTGCTAATTCATCTGAGTAGCGGCTTATGGCATCCTTAACGCTACCGTCAAAAACCTCCCTGACATTGGTTTTATTGTTATATTTTAGCGAAGGAAAGCTTATACCTCTGACAAGAAGAAAGTTGACGATATTGTCTTCATCCATATCCAGCTCTTCCTGGAAGTCAAATCCCTCAAATCGGGGTATATTTAAAGGAAGAACGAGAGACGGCCTCTCTACAAATACTACCCCTTTTTTAACAGACACACCTCTCTTGTCCCCTGAAAGCTCTGACAAGAATATATAAGGCAGCTTTGTGGTAACATGGGTCTCGAGGATTTTTACCCTTGGTCTTATAATTTGAGTATTTTCTATGGCCTTTTGCCAATGATCATTTATATTCATATGTCTTGTTTGTTCTAAGCCGTTCAATATTCTATCATTACGGCATTAGCTTGTCAAAATAAATATGTACAAATAAAATTTAAATTAATCCTTTTCAAATATAAGATTTTATGGTATAAATCTTAAACAAAATTTTTTAAAAAAAATCTTGCGTTATTAAAAATTTTTGCTTAATATTAGTAATATAAGGATATGAAAAAGAAATCAAACTTTAATAACTACATGAAAAAAGAATATTGTTCTAAAAATGAATTTATTACACATGCCGGTACTCATATAATAATTGAACTCTGGCATGGGAGGTATTATAATTCAACTCAAACTATAAAAAAGATTTTAATCAATTCAGTCAAGGCCTGCGGTGCCACACTACTTAAAATTAGCCTTCATAAATTTTCTCCAAATGGCGGAGTATCGGGTGTAGCAATCATAAAAGAATCACACATAAGTATCCACACCTGGCCGGAATATAACTATGCTGCTCTTGATATTTTTGTCTGCGCGAATCTTAATCCCTATAAGGCGGTTTCAGTTATAAAACAGGGTTTCAAGCCGGATAAAATCCAGATAACGGAATTTAAGCGAGGAATATTTTAGATGTGGTTTTATGAAAAGCTGTATCCCGATCTCGAAGTCGCCACTTCAGGAAAACTTCTTTATAAAAAGAAGACAAAATTTCAAGAACTGAAGATTTTTGATACGCCACGCCTAGGAAAAGTACTTACTTTAGATAATATAACCCAAACAACACAGCTAGACGAATTCATATACCATGAAATGCTGGTGCATCCTGTGCTATTATCCCACCCCAACCCAAAAAACATCCTTATAATCGGAGCCGGGGACGGCGGAATCCTAAGAGAAGTTCTTAAACATAATATAAAAAAGGCATGCCTAGTTGAGATTGACGATGAAGTTATTAAGAGTTGTTCCCGCTATATGCCTACATTAAATAGGGGTGCGTTTAAGGACAAAAGGGCAAAAATAATAGTTACAGACGGGGCAAAATTCATAACTAGCACCAAAGAAAAATTTGACGTAGCTATTATCGATTCCCCTGATCCAATCAGCGTAGCAACGGTCTTGTTTACTAAAAAGTTTTATAAGGATGTCTTTCGTGTTCTGAATAACAATGGATTAATGTGTAGACAAACTGGCTCAACAATGTATCAGCCAAATGAATTAGGCCAGAATTATAACCTGGCAAAGAAAATCTTTAAATCTGTCTCAATACAATTAGCTGCAATCCCTACCTATGTAGGGGGTTTTTTTAGCTTCATAATATGTTCGAAAAAAATAAATATTAAAAATATTTCTTTTAAAAAAATAAATTATAGGTATAATATAATAAATCTAAAAACAAGATACTATAATCCAGAGCTACACTTTGCAAGCAGATGTTTGCCTAATTATATAAGGAGGAATATTAGATGAGCGGTAAAGATTACGGCTATGAATTAATAATGGATTTGTATGGCTGCAAAAAAGAGATAATAACCTCAAAGAAGAAACTTTGGGAATATGTAGATAAATTATGCAAACTTATAGATATGGTAAAATACGGCAAGACGCTTATTCCTTATTTTGGCGAGAATGAAGTTTACACAAAAGGCTATTCTGTGGTGCAGCTAATCGAAACCAGCTCCATAACAGGACATTTTTCAGACCACTATAGAACTGCATATATCAATGTTTTTTCCTGCAAGACTTTTGATAAAGACCTTGCAAAAAAATTTACAAAGGAATTCTTCGGTGCAAAAAAGGTAAAAAATAGATTTCTTACCCGTTCTCTATCTTAAGCCTTCCTATCTGCTCGATTATTTTACTTTCTTAAGGAAAACATTTTGGGTTTCTAGTATAACTTTAAAAAAACAGGCCCAATTCAAAATTGAATTGGGCCTGTTTTTTCTGAATTAAGTCTATAGCTTAATTACCTTCGTAGCCTGATCTCCCTTAGGACCTGGTTGGGATTCAAATTCAACCTCATCGCCTTCCTTTAATGTCTTGTAGCCATCTCCCTGTATTGCAGAATGGTGCACAAATACATCATTACCTGGCTCCGAAGGAACTATGAATCCGAAACCCTTCTGATTGCTGAACCACTTTACTTTACCTCTTTGCATTACTTATACCTCCTGTTAAATATTAAAAAAAATCCGCAAGAACATTTTTTTCCTAAACTTGCGGTTTGAAAATTTCCTCATAGTCTAATATCAAAATATTAAAAAATTTTATAGCATTTTCTTAAGTTTGTCAACTAAAATTATATAAAAATTGTCGCTTTTTTTATTATTTGTGAAAAAGTTGTAGGATAACAAGGCAATTCTGGATATAAAAGACTTGGACTGCCTTGCATTCTTATGATTATGTTTGACAAGAACAACTATAAGAAAATCTCCTTTTTTTGTAAACACTATCCCTGCATCATGGCAGACGTTTCTCTCTAATCCCGTCTTGTGCGCAACAACAACACCCGATGGAAGCTTAGCAGGGATTCTATCATTTACAGTCTGGCGTTTTAATAATTCAAGACATTTATTTGAAATATTTTTATCTATTAAATTACCTTTATAAATTTTTTCTAAGATGATAGCCAAATCTTTTGCGGTAGTATAATTTTCTATGCCTTTACTTCTGCTCCTCATATCCATCATGAGGCGGGATATATTTGTCTTTTCTAATCCAAATTTCTTAAAACAATTGTTCAGATAGCTAAACCCAAGCATAGAGATAAGCATATTAGTTGCGGTATTATCGCTTTTGGTTATCATCATATCAATAAGCTCTTCTATTGAAAGCCTTGAGCCTGCCGGCCTATTCTTTAAAATGCCCGAGCCTCCAGTCTTATCGCTATTTTTAAGAGTGGTGATTGCATTCGGATTGAGTCTGCCTTCTTTCATCGCGTAAAAACAGCTTGCCATTATAGGGATCTTGGCAAGGCTTGCCGAAGGAACCAGCGTATTATCATCTACTCTGATCTTCCAATCTCTGGATAAGTCCTTAATTACTACAGATGGCCTTGCGCTAAAGTCTTTGGCTTCAGCCACACAAATAGCTGCAAAAGTCTGCCATCTGCCCCTCTCTTCTCCTATCATATATGCATAAGAAGACAGCCAGTAAAATGATAAAATCAGTATTGCAAAAAGAAGCAAAATTATAAACGGCTTTATTATCTTTTTCATCAATAATCTAAAGTATTAAATTCAGTAGGCCTCCTACCAACAAGGAGCTAAAGATCATAATCCCGGTAATCTTTAGCATGTCCTTAAGGCCAAGCTCTTTTAATAAAATCACAAATGTGGCAATGCACGGGAAAAACATGCTAAGGACAACACAGCCTATTACAAGCTGATTGACTGTCAAACCCAATGCAGCCAGCATTCCGACTGCCACGTCTTTTCGTAAGAATCCAATAAGAATAGCAACCACGGCCTCTTTTGGAAGACCCAGTGTTCCTTTTATCATCGGTGAAAAGAAATCAGCAATTATATCAAACAATCTTAAAAAGTATAGTATATTTACAATAAGAATACCAAACATAAGAATAGGCAGCCCTTCCTTTAAGAATCCTACAATGCGAAACCATAGCTTATTTAACATCATCTTAATCGGCGGCATTCTGTAATTTGGCACCTCAATTAATAAAGGCGGGCTAAAACCCTTTAATATGCGATTTAGGACAAAGCCTAAAATTAGCCATACGCAGAATAATGTTAAGTATACAATAAATACATACCTGGCCCCAAATTTTCCTAAGATTCCGAAAATCATTGCCTGAAGCGATGCGCAGGGAACCCCTATTGATATAAGAGCACTTGCAATAAATCTTTCTCTCTTAGATTCTAAAATTCTCGTACTTAAGATTCCTGGGACATTACAACCAAGGCTCAATAAATTTGGTATAATCGCATATCCATGCAGGCCTATCCTGTGCATTATCGTATCTAACAGTATTGCCAAACGCGGAAGATACCCGGAATCTTCTAGAATTCCTAAAACAAAATAAAATGAGAATAGATACGTCAAGACCATTGCAATATAAAAAAATATGCCGGATGTAAGAAGGCCAAAGGACTGTATAAAATCAATCCTTCATTAAATTAGCCTTCCTATCAATATATCGTGAAGCAAACCGCCCTCTCCCAAGAACAAACTTAATTTTGCAACAAGGATCATATAGAACTTATTAAAGAAAGGCTCAAATATGAAATTTATAAGGCCTTCGGCTATGAAACGTATAATTTTAAAAGAGGCAAACAAGATTGTTGTCGCAATAAGAATTCCGCTTACAGGCCTTACGCTAGCCTCTTCAAGGGCCTCCATCAGCGTATGGTGATGATGAAACAGACTCTGTGCGCTACTTATAATCTTTCCTATCTCATCCCATCTTTCGTGCTGTGTGCGCTTTACTGCTTCTCTGGGAGCTGCTTCTCTAAGCCTAAAGAATAAATCCTTAATGCCCATTCCTGCTATCGCTGCCGTGCAGACAACTGGAACACCCAGAAGTTTCTCTAGCTTCCCTACATCAATCTGTATGCCTTTATGCTTAGTCTCATCCCAGATATTAAGCGCAACACATATTGGCAAACCAGTCTCAATTAACTGAAGTGTCAAATTTAAGTTTCTCTCAAGCTTCGTAGAATCTACTACATTAATTATTAGATCACACTCTTTAAGCATATCTACAGCTACTTCCTCTGACTTGCTTGATGCATCTAATGAATATACGCCTGGGGCATCTATAACCTCAACCCTTTCACCATTATATTGTGTCCATCCTTTAGCCAATTCTACGGTAGTCCCCGGGTAATTGCTGACAGTGACATTCACTCCTGTTAGCCTTGAGAATACAACGCTCTTTCCAACATTGGGATTACCCATAAGTAGAATCTTCATCGCATTATTCCTCTACTATTATTTTACTTGCCATTCCAAAACCAAATGCAAGCCTGACACCCGATATCTCTACGGTAACCGGGCCCCTCATAAGCATAGAACTAATCTTTCTTAACCTTTTACCAGGGACTACACCTATGGCATTTAAACGATTACTAATTCCATGGCCTCCCAATATCTGAACTACTTTTGCGCTTCTGCCATCTTTTAATTGTATCAAAGGTATATTTTTTAGCATAGTCTGCGCAACTTTCCTGTTTTAGCAAAGTAATCAAAGTTTTTTAACCATTCCGGCCTTTTTTCTGCTGAAAATTTCTCTATAAACTCAATGAACTTGGCCAGTTTTTGAAAGGTGTTTTCGCTTATCGAATGCTCCATCCTGCAGGCATCTTGCGAAGCTATCTTTAAATCAATCCCAAGTACCGCTGTAAGAAATTTTATTATCTTATCGTGCTTCTGGCGCACGTTATCTGCAATCTTTTCTCCCTCTTGCGTAAGCTCCACATAGCCATACCTTTCATGTGTTACCAGGCCGTCTTTTGAAAGTGCATTTAAAGCACCTGTAACACTTGGGGTCTTGACATTCATAAGCCTTCCTATATCTCTAACCCTGGCAATGCCGTTTCTCTTTTTTAATTCACCTATTGCCTCCAGATAATCCTGCATGTTGGAACTTAGAGTTTCTTCAATCGTTTTTTTCATTTAATCCTCTTTTTTAAATATTAGTCTTACCTTAAATTGTTAGTTAATCCTAATATATTAACCGATATTTGTCAAGGAATTTTAATTAACCTTGCTTTTTTTGAATTGGCTTAATGTTAATCGGTTAAATGGCTTGTCTAATTGAGCGTCCCAATGTATAATATGGAAAATAATCAAATGAAAAAGATCCTATCAATAATTTCCTGGTGTCTTTATGATCTATCAGATCAATTCTTTTCAATAAATATCATTTCTTTATATTTTGCACGTTGGATTGTCATTGAAAAAGGATACCCTGAAATATTTTACAGCTTAGCATTTGGCCTCTCCATCCTCTGCGTTGCCCTTATTGCCCCTGTATTAGGTTACGCATCGGATTTAATAAAGAGACACAGGATATTTCTGGTACTATTTACTTTTCTGGCAATTCTGTCCACAGTAATGATGGGTTTAACACAAAAAATAATTTTTGCCCTGATATTTTTCTCTGTTGCCAATTTCGCGTCCCATGTGGCGGTCGTTTTCTACAATTCCCTTATGGTGCATATCGCCCCAAAAAATAAAATCGGATTTATATCCGGAATAGGCAAGATGTTTGGCTATCTCGGGGCATTATTAGCCCTATATGTAATTAATCCTAAAATTGCTCCTTTGGGATATCAGGCAATATTTTTAATCACCGGGGTTTCATATCTAGCCTTTTCGTTACCTTGTATGATCTTTGTCAAAGACCAGGTTAGAAACCAGGATAAGAATATTATTATTAAATTTGAGGGTATTAAAAAAAGACTAAGAGACCTAAAGAAGTCTCTTTTGGAAATTTATAATTTACCCGGGATGAGTTCTTTTCTAAAATCATTTTTTTTCGCCATGTGCGCAGTGAATATAGTAATATTATTTATGGCTGTTTATATAAGCGAGGTATTTAAATTGTCAGAGGCTCAGATAACTAACTTTATTGCGCTAGCCACGGTATTTGCAATAATAGGAAGTCTGTCATCCGGTTATATAAGCGACCACCTCGGATACCAGAGGTGCTTAAGGCTAATATTTATACTGTGGATTGCGTGTTTTTCTTTTGGTGCGATAGCAATACAAAAGGTATTCTACATATTACTTAGCACGATATCGGGATTTTCATTCGGCTCGATCTTCGTTGTAGCAAGGGCTGTAATCATAGATATAACCCCGAAAGAAAGAACAGCAACAGCATTTGGCCTGTTTAATTTATTCGGATATCTTTCAAATATAATCGGACCTCTATATTGGGGTTTTATGCTTTTGAGGCTGGAGTCACTGGGGATTGCAAAATACAGGATTTCGCTCTTTAGCCTTAACCTGTTTATGCTTTTTGCTATATTTTACATCAATAAATTAAATAGGACTTGCAAGGGGCACAAAGGGGCCAATGTACAAGGGCAGAGATAAATTTTAGATAATCTTATCAAATCTAGCCTCATATTCTATCTTCTTGGCCTCCAGCTCTGCTTCTTTCATCTTTCTTTTAGCCAGATCAACAACTACTCCTAATACAAAGGTACTATCTTCTTTTCTGAAGGGGAAAGTCATAATATTGACTATTCTCTCTTTACCGTCTTTGCCATGCAGGGCAAATTCATCGGGGCCCGTAGACTTACCTAGTGCATTTTTAGCTAAAAGCGAGGTTGCCTTTGGTATCTGAAATATTGACAACAGTTTTAACTTTAAAAAACTCTTACCAACCAGCTCGTCCTTACTGTAGCCTATAAGATGTTCAGCTTCTTTATTGCCATCTAGAAAATTGCCATTTAGGTCAGACAGATACATCCCATCCTTGGAGGTCTCAAACATCTTTTTAAATAACTCTTCGCTTTTATTCTCTATATCCTGGTAAAGCTTTTTGGCATCAAACTCTTTCTTGATTAATTCATCAATTTCTGTTTCTAAATTCTTAATCTCTTTTAAATACTCCTCTCTGGTCTTATTATCTGATTCCAATTTTACCTCGCTTTCTGGTATTTACTAAAAGAATTCTATATGTTTTAAACTTTAGCGCTTTTTAGCCCATCTTTTGCGAAGGGCAAAGCTGATTTTATTTCTTGTGCTTGTACTATGACGTTTTCCATACATAGGATTATTTCTGCCTTTTTTGCACGTGCAATCATTAAGATAGAATGCTTACTGTGCCTCCTGCCATAGAAGGAGTTCTTTTTGCCCTTTTGAGCCAAGCTAATCTTCTTTTTTGTTCCCGATGAGAGTCTTGCTACCATGGTTACCTCCTTTTTGTTATACACACCATCTCTGGTCTTTAAAAATTAAACTACCTAAGGACTTCGAGCATCGCCCTATGAATTCTTCCATTAGAAGAAACTATATATGACTTTTCTAGTTTCACCTTTTCGTTAAATCTTCCTGTAACCATTCCGCCTGCCTCTTCTAAGATAAGTTTTCCTGCTGCAAAATCCCATGGATTAAGCTCAAACTCCCAGAATCCCGAAGCCCTGCCACAAGCAACATAACACAAATCCAATGCTGCTGCACCAAGCCTTCTTATCCCAATTATGCGCTTAAGCAAGAACTTCTTGATATTATCTATTGTCTCTAGCATTTCTTTGCCTCTATTATAATAAAAACCTGTTATAAGTATTGAACTTGAGAGCTTCTGTGACTTATTAACTCTGATTTTTTTGCCATTTAAAAAAGCTCCTCTATTCTTTTCTGCGTAAAACAGCTCATCCCGGGTAACATCATAAATTACACCGCAGACCACTTCTTTATCTTGAACAAAAGCTATAGATACGCAAAATATTGGCAGGCCAAAACTGAAATTACTGGTTCCGTCCAGAGGATCTATGATCCAAGTGTATTTAGAATTATAATTCTTATATTTATTTTCTTCGGCTAGAATATTATGATTAGGAAAATAATCTCTGATTATTTTAACTATTTTTTTTTCTGACTCTGTGTCTGCGATAGTCAGAAGCTCAAATGATGAGCCCTTGGTAGTTACCTTTAAATCCTTGTTAAAATATTTTTTATGAATCCTGCCTGCCTCTTTGGCTGCCAGGATTGCAATTTTTGTATAGCTCTTCATTAACAGTATTCTTTTATATCTTTCCTAATAACATAAAGTTGCCACTCAAGATAAACAGAGAAGCTCCTGCATAACGAATGAGTTCAGGTTTTAAGTATTTGCTTAAAAGTGTACCAATAATTACAGAAAGCGCAGTAATAATTATGTACGCACTAACAGAGCCAAGCCATACCGAGAGAGGCTTGCCGGATTTACTAGCCATTGCTATCCCAACAAGCTGTGTCTTATCAGCAAGTTCAGCAAGAAATACAGCGGTGAAGGTTGCAAGAAAAATCTTAAGATCCATAAACTTCTCTCCTTTTTTTATTTCAAAAGCGTAATACAATTTTTATTAAGATATTCTATGGTCATTTTTTCTCCTCGATCCATAATAAGTTCTATATCAGACTGCTTCATGGCAAAGAAATTCGTTGGATAATTCTGAATCTTCTCATGAGAACCATTAGAGAGACAGAGAAAAACAAATCCTTCAATCTGTCTGGAATCCAAGCTTTTTTTTAGATTATCGTGTTCAAACTCCAAAAGACGCCTATTTATAGTCTCAGAAACTCTAATAATCCGTGGAATCAACCAATAGGGAATAGAATCCTTCTTGCCCTGTATAGCGGTTGAGATAACGATATAATCTGTCTTGAAGGTGATGTAATCATCGCCCGGCAACCTGTCCGGCCTAAGGCAGGTTGTGCCGAGATTATCAATGATCCCGCCATCAGATAAAAGTACATTTTTGCGCGCACTATTACCTGCCTTGTCAATAAATGTGTATACCGCATCAATTGCAGGAAAAAAAACAGGGTGCGCGCTTGAAGCAGCTACTGCATGTGCAACGGTTACATTGTTATCCTCTATATCACCGAAGGTCTTACATCCGGATCTTCTACTTGTGAAATAGAAATGACCTGTATTAATCAAATCAGTGGCATTTAATACTATCTCAACATTATTTCTCCTAGCTGAGCCCAACTTTTTATCCTTAAATATCTTATCCTTCAGGATATCCTCTAAGACCGAAGTCCTGCTTGACCACCTCCTGAATGGAGGCCTTATACGAAAAAGAAATCCTGGAGTATGATTATAATCAGTTGTCCTTAGGTGAAGAGTTACGAATGTCAACAAGGCCCTTATTGAATCTGCTAAAAATGCGCTTGTACCGGAAATCAGCCAGGTCATAAATGAAAGGACCGTCCTAAATGAGAAAAAGATTCGCCTTAATAAACTGCCGGCAAGCCCTTGACGCAATAATAATACTACATCTTTTTCAAATGCTTCAAATGACCCCTCGCTATAAGCATACATTGCCGCAAGAATAGCCCCACCTGACACAGCGGATATCACCTTTACACTATCTAAAAGAGCGTATTTTTTAAGCGCCCTTAAGCACCCCAGCTGAAATGCAATTGCCCTTAAACCTCCTCCGGAAAAACACAGTCCTATACCTTTCTCGTTATCATCCGCAAATGAGATCGATTTATCTTCATTGACAATGCTTGTCTGTATGGGCATCTGATTTTTTATGATTTATATATTTGGTTGGGAAAAACACAAGACAGATACAATCTCTGCTGCTTCATCTAAAAAGATAGGCACCTCTTCAGGTTTTATGGCTCTATTTGGGACATAATATATTAGCTTATCTGCGTCTGCCTCAAGGACAAAACCACCTTGCCTTTTTGCAAAGAAAAGCAGCCTTGAATCATTAAAGAAACTGCGGATTACATCTTCGTTTTCTCCCTTTAAAATATATTTTTCTGAAAAAGATGGGTTATTACTAAAATCAATATCCTTAAAACCTAATATTTCACCGATTCTATGAAAGAAATTCTCAGGGCCAAGATAGAATTCAGGAAGGAGAAGATTACTTAATTTTACGCATACTACTGACTGGGTATGAGTATGGGAATGCTTTCCATGACCCGTAGTATACCTATAATCAAAAACTAAACAAGAGATATTCTTCCATGTTCCCGAAAGAACATTGTAAGCCTTTCTGGCGTGGCCGATATTGAATATCTTTAAACTGCCTAAAGTTGTTATAATTTCAGGCCTGGATTCAGAAGTATAGCTAAAGCCTATTCGCGCTGCAATCAATCCAAAGGCCTCTCTTCTTTTTTTGTCAAAATAAAGCGAAGCACCAATAATTGAAATAAACAAAAGTATAAAACCTAAAATAGCAAATTGACTTGTCTGCATATACAGTCTTTAACTACAATCCAACTTATTTATTTTACCATTATTTCTTTTCATTAATTTTACCAGATGCCATAAGTAAAAACAAGAAAAAGAATCTCTATCTTTATCAATTGCATTGAAGCAGCACGGATGGTATAATTTGGAACAAGAATACACAATAGATCAGTCAGAATTCTTAAATTATTACCATGGATTTAACATTTAAAAATAGAAAATATTATATAGCTCTTTCATTAATTCTAGCTGTAAGCTTTTTTCTACATTTTAGAAATCTTTTTGGAGCTTCGTACGTCAATTCTGATGAGGCCAGGGCATTTTCATTTCTATCAACAGGACCATTAATAACCCTCCTTAACCGCCCATTCTTTTTGTTGACCAAAAGAATAGATATTGCTTTTTACGTATCTTCATTCTTTGGATTCTCTAATATAATTATATTTTATTTGATACTTAAAAAACTTTTTGATAGAACAACCGTTTTTTTGGCTTTATGCTCATATGCCTTTTTTCCTTTTAGAATAAATTTTGCCAGAACCCTACTACCGGCAGTTTATACAGAGTTTTTTTTCTTATTGTTTCTCTTTTTTACTATAAAGAGTCTCCTTAAAAGAAACGCAAAATTGATGATTTTAGTAGGCGTATTCTCTGCGCTCCAGCTCTTTGCACACTTTTTTACTTATTCTTTGCTTTTCGGTACCTGGGTTTCAATATTTTGTCTTCCCTATATTAATAAGGAAAAAATAAATTACACCTTATATCTACTAAACTATTTTATTGGTTTCATTCTATCGTGCATCATTCTTGAGGCAATTCTCTTTTTTGTAGCAGATGGCTATACTTATATACAGAAAATCCTATTGATAAGTGGAACTCCTCATGTAAAAGGATACTTAGAGACAGATGCATTCAGACAAGAATATTGGTTTGGTTTATTCGATACGTTGCTATACACAGTTACTCATTCTTTGTACAACATTCTTAGATTTATCTTTGTGGTAGGGGCCTGCCTTGCCTCTATCATTGATATAGTAAAGAATAGAAAACCATGGTATCTTTTTTTTCTTATTCATCTGATAGCTGCTGTTAGCATATTCCTTCTTCTAGGATATCTTACGTTTCATGCAACTGTCGAAAGGCATTTCGTATGGATATCTATCCCTATTTCTTTATTCATAGCAAATACTATTTCTGGCTTTTTGAATAAAAGAAATATGGTTATAAGAAATATTATAATATTTACCTTTCTCGCCTTTACCGTATCTTCGATAATACGCAGCTATCAAGTTAGCGAAGAGATGTTTAAGCCAACAATCATAACCAGCTGGCTTGACAAGAATAATATTGCCAAAAGAGAGGTTATGACTAATTTCAATTTCCACACAGTTAAGGATGCAAAAGAGAACAACTTTTCGATGAGGATTCCTGGAGGTTACCTTTCAAAATCATATGCTGACATAGACTACAAGATACACTGGCCCCTTGTTTACAAGGCTTATCTACAAAAAAGAATAAAATACTTTATAGACTCAGGAATTGGTAGGAATGTATATATTGGAGAGAATGATATAATGCTTAAGAATGTAAAACCAATACATTCGTTGGAACATCCAATATCAAAATTCCAATATAGATTCTTCAGGAAGGACGGCTGGAGAAATGGTATGCACCAGATGATACATATATATAGAATGCAGGATATATTCTCGAAGGAGAATCTTTTATATGTAGCAAAAATTAATCCTGTCTTTTTTGAATCATTCAAAGCGGCTTTAACCAAATAAGAATCTAACATCAAAAAGAACCGCTTTAATTATCTCTTCTGAAATATACAAAAGTGAGATATTCCAGCAAAAAAACTATCAATCCCTAAAAAAAATAAACAACTCTTCTAAGCCCTTGATAGCTTTAAGTTAATCATTATCTCTATACCAATCGTAGTTTGCGCGTCGGTAAGTCTCATCTCTTCTGTCCCCAGCATCGCGGTTATACTTATATACATCGTCAATTATTCCCTGATTATAGTTATGCATATCTTGCCAGGCACGATGCTGTGCCTGCCAGTTAGCCGGCGCAACGCCCAATGGCTGCTGTATTTGCTGGCCTGCAGACTGATTCATACTTGGAGTCGATGAGTTCATTTGAAAAAAACCAAAAATGATAAGGGCTACCATACAAAGAGTTGCTGCACTGACAGGCAAGGCCCTTTTTGGATTCTTTGAAACATAGTCATGCACGAAATTCCTGCGGCCTCTCCAAGGCCTGAAACACCAAGATACAAATTTATAGGCAGACTGCTCTAAAGGAGTAAGGTTTACTAGACTATCTGACTGCTTAGTTAACGGCGGTGGTGTTACTTCTGAAACATTTGTTAAAGGAGGTGGCTGCAATTGACTGTCTATAAGCTTGCTAAATTTAGTACTCAATTCAGGGATTGAGCTAAATGCCATCCAATTGCTCATGCCCTTACACCAAGATGGAGTCGAATGAGTAATTTTTCCATCAAGAATAAAATCTTTGATTTTCCCTTCATTCAGAGGCCCAACGCGTTGTTTGTCAATGCCAAAAAAATATTCCTTTTCCATATTGATCCCTCCCTTATAATATAGGATTTATGCTCAAGAAAATTATAATCTCGCTACCAATCCTTGTCAAGAAGATTACCTAGTTATCTTAAGTATCTTATACCTAAGAATTCCCGCGGGGACTTTAATCTCAAGCACCTCGTTTTCCTTATGCCCTAAAAGACTGCTGCCCACCGGTGAGGTGATAGAAATTTTACCCAGAGAAAAATCTGCTTCTAACTCAGAGACTAGCATATATTGCAGTTCTTTTTCCGTATCCATGTTCAAAAGCACAACCGTTGCGCCAATCAAAACCTGATCCCTTGGCATATCCTCATCATCAAGAATCCTGGCATTACTTAAATTAAGCTCAAGCTGAGCAATCCTTTTTTCATTTAAGGCCTGTTCATCTTTGGCTGCATCATACTCGGCATTTTCGCCTATGTCGCCATGGGATCTGGCCTTTTCTATATCCTGAGATATCTTTCTTCGCTTAACATTCTTCAGATGCTCTAACTCTTCGCGTATCTTATCATAACCGCTTCTTGTTAAATATATGTCATCAGAGCCCATTTTTTTATCCTTTAAATACCTT
>JBFZAD010000104.1:0-2712 GCA_041309125.1 Candidatus Omnitrophota bacterium | reverse complement strand
TTAGAAAAATCAATCAGAATCTTTGGTATAAAGCCTGGAAAGGAGCAATAGACATGGCAAAGGCAAAAATATTAAATATCTTTTTAGGCATAGCAGTAATCATAGTTTTTTCTTTTTTGTTTTGTCGGCATCAGACAAAATCAACTGAGGTGGGTGTCAGGGTAATAAAATGGTCTCCCATTGCTAAAAAAGGCATTGTAAAGAATGTCTATGCACCTGGCGCGACCTATTTTTTTCTTCCCATCATAAACGGCTGGCATACCTTTGATACGAAATTGCAAAATATGGAGATGACCACTGCTTCTTATCATGGTGCAAGAGGCGGTAAGGATGACCTAATTTTTAAGACTATAGATGGAAATGATATTGCTCTTGATGTAATTATTGCCTATAGAATAGACCCTCCAATGGCTCCGGATATCTTGCAGGATTTTGCACGGTCTAACAGAGAATTGGAAGAGAAGATGGTCAGGCCAATAACACGGAATATAACACGAGAGCTTTTTGGTGAATTAAAGACAGAGGATTTCTATGTTGCCAACAAAAGGACAGAAAAGGCAGAAGCAGTAAAGACAGTGTTAAATAATCTGCTAAATCCTTGTGGGATAATAGTAGAAAGTGTTCTGCCAAAGGATTATCGTTTTAATCCAGCCTATCAAAGGGCAATAGAAGATAAAAAGGTAGCTGACCAGACAGCAGAGCGTTTTAAATCTGAGGCAAAGGCAACCGTTGAAGAGTACCGCCAGAAATTTCAGCAGGCACAGGGAGAAGTCAATAAAATGGTTGCTGATGTGGATGGTGAATTTGCAAAGGCAAAGATAGCAGTAGATGCCTATTACGAACAACAGCAGATGATTGCTAAGGCAATTGAGGCAGAAGGTATTGCCCAATCACAAGGCATTAAGAAGATGGTCGAGGCATTAAAAAGCTCGGGTGGCGAGACTATGGTAAAGCTAAAGCTAGCAGAGGCATTGACAGGCAAAAAGATTTACCTCTTGCCTTATGGTGATACTGGAGGAATAGACTTAAAGACCACAGATATCAATGATTTGCTTAGGATTTATGGAGTAAAGGGCCTTGGGCAATAGAAGAAGAAATTAGTATAAATATTTGCTATTCTTTGGTATAATAATAGAATAAATTTATTCTAGAATTTAATCTACCCACCTATAATGATAGGTGGGTAATTTTTAGATAGAGGATTTCGCATGTTTTATGAAAGATTAATATTCCTAGCCGTTTTTGTACCAATAATAGGTGCATTTATTGTTCCGTTAGCAAGCAGGATTTCTAAAGGAGTAAGAGATCTTCTGTCTTTCTTTTTTATTCTAACCTCACTATTTTGCTCAGTTCTCTTGTTACCATGGGTTTTTTATCTAAAGGCAGTATCGCTTTCCATTCCGCTTTCTATGGGATTTAACTTTTTATTTACTGCAGATGCCCTGGCAGTATTTATGGCAATTTCGTCCTCTGCTTTAAGTGCGATAATAGTCTTATATTCCTTTACATACATAAGCCATTATGAAAACCAGAATGAATATTACTGTATGGTTGTGCTTTTTTTGGGTTCGATGACGGGGATTATCTTTTCAGGTAATCTAATATTTTTGTATATATTCTGGGAACTGACTGCTATCTGCAGCTGGCGCTTAATAGGCTTCTTCAGGTCAAAGACAGATGTATTAAGGGCCGATAAGGCATTTTTAATCACGTTTTTTGGCGCGGCAGTTATGCTTATTGGATTCCTGTATATCTATAAAGAAACACACTCATTCGACCTTCCTTTTATAAAACAATTTTTTTCAACCTCGGCCATTCCAAATATAGCCGTTGTGCTTATACTATTCGGGATATTATCAAAATCAGCTATCTTGCCTTTTCAAGTATGGCTTCCTGATGCGGGTGTAGCACCGTCACCTGTTACTGCACTCCTTCATGCAGCAGTCCTTGTTAAGATTGGCGTCTATGTATTTGCAAGATTTTTTGTAATGACAATTAACCTCTCTGACGTCTGGCATGTAGCCTTACCTTGGATTGCTTTGGCAAGCAGTTTGATTTCTGCAGGCGCAGCATTGGTCGATACTGATATCAAAAGGATAATTGCATATTCTACAATAAGCCAGATTGGCTTTATATTCTTTGGATTGGCAACTGGCAATTCTTTTAGCATAGCAGGCGGCATTTTGTATATCTTAATGCACGGGCTTGCAAAGGCAGGCCTTTTCTTATGCGCAGGCATAATCGAACAGAATACCCATACAAAAGATATTACTAAACTAGGGGGCTTAATTAAGACAATGCCATTAACCGCAGTAGCATTTCTATTTTGTGCATTTTCAGTAATGGGCATACCGCCATTTGGCGGATTCTTTAGTAAATATATGGTGCTAGCAGGAGGCATTAAGGCAAATCAATTATTAGTAACCTTTTTATTCCTATTTGCAGCAGTTTTTACAATTGTGTATCTTTTCAGATTATTCCAGGCAGTTTTTCTGGGAAATCTTCAAATAGAGGCAAGAGAAAAGGAATCCTATCCAATGGTTTTTTGTGTGATGTTATTGGGGATTCTTTCTCTATTGGGCGGAATATTTGTAAATTACCCCCTGCGCTTGATCGAGCTCATTCACTAAACCAGACCACCGCGTAGGTGTCCCCGAACGGACACCAACGCGGTGGGAAGGTTTTATTAGCATAATAGATCGGAAGAGCGTC
>JBFZAD010000103.1:0-15738 GCA_041309125.1 Candidatus Omnitrophota bacterium | reverse complement strand
TTAGAGGCCTTAATAAAGAAGAAGCAGAGCTTGCAAAGAAGGAACTAGGAATAACCAGATGAGAAATGCATATATAGATACCTTGTATCAGCTTGCCAAAAAAAACAATTCAATAATGGCATTGACTGCCGATACCGGAATATTTATTTTTGATAAATTTATTAAGGCATTTCCTGAAAGATTTATAAATGTTGGCATTGCCGAGGCAAACCTTATAGGAGTTGCTTCGGGATTAGCATTAAGCGGCAAAATACCATTTTGCTATGCAATAACAAGCTTTATGCCAATAAAATGTATAGAGCAGATAAAGATTGATGTATGTTCTCAAAATCTAAATGTCAAAATAGTTAGCGTTGGCAGCGGTTTTGCATACGGGCCCCATGGCCCAACGCACCACTCTTTAGAGGATATCGGAATAATGAGGACCTTGCCAGATATTACCATAATCTGTCCTTCTGATCCGCTTGAAGCAAGAAAGGCAACAGAAGCGGCATCTAGACTAAAGGGGCCTGTCTATATAAGGCTTGGCAAGAATAATGAACCTAATGTTTATGAAAAGGATTATGATTTTAAGATCGGAAAGGCAGTGTTACTTAAGAAAGGCTCTAAAGTAACACTAATCTCTACTGGTGTTTGTGTATTTTATGCACTTTCTGCAGCCAGATTGCTGGAAAAAGAAGGTATATCCTGTGCAGTCTTGAACATGCATACAATAAAGCCGCTTGATCATGAGGCTATAATAGAGTCTGCAAAGACTTCTTTTATCGTAACCATCGAAGAGCATAGTATTATTGGTGGATTGGGTTCTGCAGTTTCAGAAGTATTATGTACTAGTGATATAAAGAAAACGCCCAAGGTTTTAAATTTAGGGATTCGGGATATATTTATAAAGAAATGCCGTGAATATAATATTCTGCAGGATTTTTATGGTTTATCTACGAATGGGATTATTTCTTCAGTGAAAAGATTTATAAGGAATTAGTTTAGATTTTTCTAAAATAACTCAGAGAGTGCTTTGTGTATTTGGCTTGCCTTTATAAAATTTCCTTGAGGATTAAGATGACATTCGTCATAGAAGAATTCATCGTATTTATCTTTAAATAATTCTCGGAAATCAACAATCTTTACATTTTTGTTATCTTTATATTTAGAGAGCAGGAAAAGTAAATAAAGGTTTTGCTGAGTTTGATGGCATTCTGACAAGATAAATCCGGTTTCAATGTCCCGAAGACCTGTGCCTAAAGGAGCATGTAGTGGTTTTATGTAAGGCTCAAGTATTATAACAACTTTTATATTGTTCTTTAAGCAGTAGTCAATAGAATCTTGTTCTTTTTCAAGGAATATCTTAGTCCTTTTTTTATTCTCCTCTAAGATATCTTTCCGAGAGCCTTTAAGTATAGGATATCTAAAATAGTCATAACCAAGATACAAATCACTGTCTTTTTTGCCAATTCTTTCTTTTAGGGTGCCGACAAATTTAGAAATCCCTCTAAAATTTATTCTTTTAAAGGACCATATATATCTAAGGAAATTATTTTTTATATAAGGATTATAAGGCATATTGTAATCTGGAGAAATGTAGGAGTATAGATCTTTAGATTCTTGTTTTATTACTATTGGTAGGTCATTATAGCCATCGTGAATCACAACGCAATCAGGGCGGTACTTAGAAATAACTGATTTAATAAAGAAGTTTGTTGTTGAGCTTGATACGCCATTTACACCAAAATTGTATACAGTACCATTTTTATTATTCTTCTTCAGCATTAGCTGTGTGAAATAGGCAAAAGTACCTTTAATAGGCGCCCTGTTACCATGTGTAGTAGAACCACCTAGACAAAAGATTCGTGGCCTTTCTTGTAGTAATAAAGGAAGGGGGCTTCTATTAAAGATTGCAGAATGCGTAAGGATTACTGGATTAAAAAAGTATTTGAAAGGATTCTTATCGCCATATCTTAACCTTGTTACTGCCTCAAAGGAAATGATTACTAAGAGACATACCAGAATTCCGATTATCATTGAAATTACAGAAAAAATTGTATTTCTTTTCATTTTTCTAATTAGTTAGCTAAATTTGTTAAAGTATAATATCATATAAGTAGTTCATAATCAAATTAATAAAATATAAATTCATGTTCAATAATAAAAGAAAAGAAATAGCTGGAATGTTTATTCTGATATCTTTATTTATTGCCTTTCTTCATAAGATTCTCATTACAAATGAGAGGATGTTTTCACACGATACGATATGGTTCTATGGAATATTCCATTATTTTGCCGAGAGCATACAAAATGGATTCTTTCCTTTTTGGGATCCTTATAATTATTGCGGCCAGACTTTTTATAACCATATCTTTATTATGGATATTTTAAACCCAATAACAGTTATCTTAAGCTTAATTAATAAGTTTTTTAACTTTTCGTTAGTATCACTTTATCATTGGAATACCGTTTTAAAGATTATATTTATTAATTTAGGAATCTATCTTTGCTTTAGAGAGGTTAATAAATACAGAATAAGTTCTTTTATTACATTTTTAGTTTTTTTGTTTTCTTCTTTTACATTCGCTTCATTTAGACAAGCAGGATTAATTAATGCCCTTAGTTGGTTTCCTTGGGCTTTATGGTTTCTAATTAGACTTTTGAAAAAAATTGATTTGTTTAATATTGTCTGCTTTTCTTTTTTTCTGGGATTATGTTTCTCTGGCTATCAGGTTATATTCGGCCTGGTGTATCTAATGCTATTCTTATGTACAGTTTTAATAAATAGGAGACGTTTTTTTAGTGACTTTTTTAGCAGTAAGAAGAATTTGTCTCTAATTCTTATCTCTTTTTTAATAATTTTATCAATGTCTTTAAAGTTACTACTTATATTTGTTGAGAGAGATAACTTTATCCCCATGGCAAGACAAAAGACTAGTCCTAATGGACAATTGACATTTGATGATAAAAGCGGAGGTAACCCATCTGAACCCTTCGATTTTCTAGGGTTAGTAAATCCGAAATTAGCTGCTTCAGGCTATTTTGAAGAAGGTAGAAAACATTTATCAGAGGCCTTTCTATATATAGGTTTTATTCCTTTGTTTCTATCTATCGTAGGCTTATTATTCTCAAAACAAGGATATAGGCTTAATTTTACAATTCTACTTTTTTCAATGGTTTTCCTTATGCTTGGCGAAAGGACTGGATTTAATAATCTTAAGAATTTAATATTTCCATTTCTTAAATATGTAAGGCATATGCAGATATTCGCAGGATTTTTTCTTTTTACGCTTATGTACTTTGTGGGCCAAGGTTGTGATATCGTGCTCGATTTTCTTAGAAAGAAAAGACCAGGGAAACTTATAATTTGTGTTCTCTCCTTAATAATTTCTATAGATATCATTTTATATAGCAATAATGCCTACAGACATGTGACAATAGAACGTAAAAATATAAAGTTCAATGAGCATGGAGAAAAATTCTATAAATTACAAAATCGAAGAGTCAAGAGAATTGTAACATCTGATTACATAAGATATTACAGGCCAAATCTCTACAGTCTTGCGTCAGCAATGAATTCATGCACTATCCCAGAAGTATTTTCTAAAAACATAAAAAGCGGAAATTTGTACGAGTTATATTCTATTGTTAAAGACAACGATGTGATTTTATTCAACACCAAAGCCTTAAATAGTAACGTAAGAGACTTTATAGATTTTTGTATAAGAAATTTCAGATTGCTTAAAAAGGAAGAAAAGGACATTTTTATAGATATTCTATATGTGGTTTATATTGATATATCAAGAAATTCGCAGTTCTATAAGTCATTTATTGGCAGTAATAGTTCCACATTGCTTTTTAAGAATATGATTGCTTACTATTTGAATGAGGTCCAGCAGGGTAAAGACAGTGACTTAGATTTTCAAAAAAAAGAGGGGCTATTTCTTTCGTCTTTAGATTTTTTTAATTTGGAATCTTTTAAAATTGATAAGGAGGCTCTTGCCAGGTCCTTTGATTGGCTTCAGAAAAAAGTCAGCTTCAAGGAAAGAGTTAATATTCATAATTTGTTTTTTAAGGTTATTAGCGTTAAAGAATATCTAAGATATATTTGGGCTAGTAGCCACTCTGAAGAATTTACTGTATTACAACATAAGCAGTATAGAGAATTGTTACATTTGTTAAAGGATGACACATTGATACCAGAGCCTATTAATCTTACACTTTTAAAAATGATGGGTATTAAAGATGAAATTATAAAATTCTTCCCAAAGGCGATGGTCTTGGATAGGCCTGGGATTAAGCAAAGGTTTTTGAGTAATTCTGAGGAATATCTGCTTTATATTGAGAGCACACTTGGCAATGGACTACATTCAGATGCTAAGGCACAAGATAGTTTTTCTTATGGTGTTATTCGCTATAATCCAAATCTTTTAGAATTGGAAGTTGATTCATGGAATGAAGGATATCTATACTATAGTGATGGCTATGACAGTCATTGGAAGGCATATATAGATGGTGTCAAAACAGAAATATTTAGGGCAAATATGGCATTCAAGGCAATTAGAATCCCAAAAGGTCATTATAAGATAAAATTCATTTATTTTCCTGAATCTTTTGCCACTTCATTGTTATTATATTTTTTATCTATTGTATTTTGCTGTACATATCTTACGTTTTATCAGGTAAACATTGCAAAAAGGCGCTAATTTAAATAATATGTGACTTTCTATTTTATTGAAAAGCAAAAATAGCTATGTTAGAATAAAAATTTAAGATAGGTATGAATATAGTAAATTCATTTTTAAGAAATCCGTTTTTTTGGGATTTGTCACAATTAGTCTTTGGAGCGAATCAACAAAAGAAGGCCCTTTTTAAAAAGGTAATTAAAAAGAAAGGGAGACTGCTTGATTTTGGATGCGCCAATGGAAATTTATTCCCTATATTTCAAGAGTATGAATATTATGGAGTTGATATAGACAATCGATTGATAGAATTTGCGCAGAAAAAGTATAAGGAGTTTAAGAACGCGCATTTTATCTATGCAGATATACTTGATCGGCCGTTTCCTTATGAATTTTTTGACAGTATCTTATTTTCTACTGCTGGGCACCATATTGATGATAGCTTACTTTCTAACATCATAGAGGCACTGTCGGAATCTTTAAAAGTAGGAGGCAGTATTTATTTTTTTGATATAATTCGTGCTCCTCGAGAAGAGTCTATGTTTTTAAAGTTTCTTTTAGGTTTTGATAGAGGCAGATACATGAGAGATGAAGCAAGATACAGAGAATTAATCTTTAAATTCTCCAGTAAATTAATACCAAAAGATATAGAAGTTTCTAGGATCAAGAATACTCTTATGCCACAACCAATGTATTTTTATGTTGAATTCGAAAAGATGAAATAGGTTTTTGTTTGTCAAAATATATTTATTTGTAATAATCAATAAGTTGTGATATGGTCAACAGATAAAGTCTCAAATAGACAATTTATATTATTGCTAATCTTGTATCGATTGCAAAAGCAAGGCTAACTGAAAACGAAGGAGTTTTTCATGGATAGTAAATTTTGGAAAGGGAAAAAGGTTCTAATTACAGGTTATGAAGGCTTTTTGGGCTCACATCTTACTAGGCAATTGATAAATTTTAATACCGAGTTATTTGGCTTAGATATAAAGGTTAATCGAAAAGAGACAATATTAACTCGCAATGATTTAAAGAATATAAAAATAATAAAATCAGATGTATGTAATTTTAATAACTTAAAGAAAGTTATTAATAGAAGCAAAATCGAATATGTTTTTCATCTTGCAGCCCAGGCCTTGGTTGGACATTCAAATATTTTCCCTTTGAAGACATTTGAGAGTAATATAAAAGGAACATGGAATATTCTAGAAGCCTGCAGAAATTCTAAATCAATTAAGGCCGTTATAATTGCTTCAAGCGACAAGGCATATGGAATTAATAAGTGCCTGCCTTATAAGGAAGATTCTCCTTTGTCTGGTTGTCACCCTTATGATGTCTCAAAAAGTTGTAGCGACCTGTTGGCCTACACCTATTATCGTACTTATCAATTGCCTGTAGCTGTAACAAGATGCGGAAATATATTTGGTCCAGGTGATTTTAATTTTTCTAGGATTGTACCCGACGCAATAAGATCAATTCTAAAAAACAGGATCTTGTTTATTAGAAGTGATGGCAAATTCACAAGAGACTATATCTATGTAGAAGATATAGTAAAAGGCTATATTTTATTAGCCCAGAAGGCACACAAACTAAGATTATTCGGTGAGGCATTTAATTTTAGTAATGAGTGCCCGATATCTGTTTTAAGTTTGGTAGGTATAATTTCAAAGATATCTGGTCAGCAAAGGCCCAGGGTGAGAATACAAAATATTGCAAGATACGAGATACCAGATCAGTATTTAAGCTCACAAAAGGCTAGAAAAATTTTAGGATGGAATCCCGAATATTCATTACAAAAAGGACTTGCAAGAACAATTAATTGGTATAAAGAATATTTTTTAAGAAATTTGTAAAATATATGGAAAAAGGATTTAAAGATTATAAAAAGGTTAATTGTCTTATTCTTAAACCCGAAGATAATGTTGGGATCCTAATTAATTCCTCTGGGAAGAAGGGGCAAGGAATTAATCTGATAAATAATTTAGATAATACGATCAGATTAAAAAATAATGTGCCTTTGGGCCATAAGGTTGCAATAAAAGAAATAAAAATGGGAAGGATGATTATTAAAAATGGAAATCCTATCGGATTAAGCTCAAAACTGATATTGCCAGGAGAGTATGTCCATATACATAATATAAGGTTTGATAAGAAATTACATTTCTCTAGTATAGCATTGAATAACCATTTTAATGGCTCTAAAGATTTAGAAGAATTGCCTCTAGGCTTCAATGGATTCTTAAGAAAGGATGGTAGGGCCGGCATAAGGAACTATATAGTTGTTGTATCAACTGTTAATTGTTCAGCCACCGTTGTTAAAGAGATCGGGAATTATTTTAAAAATAAGCAACTATATAAAGAATATGGGATAGATGGAGTTATCCCGATAACTCACCCGTATGGTTGTCCTCAAGAATCATATGATCATGCACAGATAATTTTAAAGAGAACAATCGCAGGTTGGATTGATCATCCCAATGTTGTTGGTTGCGTCTTAGTGGGCTTGGGTTGTGAGGTTTTGAACGTTTCTTCTTTAGAGAAGTCGTTGGGAGTATTTAGAAATAGAAATAAGGTTCTTTTAAGTGCTTTTAATATCCAGGAAAATGGTGGAACTAAGCAATCAATTGATCTGGGGGTGAAAAAGGTCAAAGAGATCTTAACAAGACTGCCTGTTTTTAAGAGAAAGAATTTACCTGTTTCATTATTGACAGTTGGGCTTAATTGCGGCGGAAGCGATAGTTTTTCTTTTCTAACGGCAAATCCTTGTTTAGGTATTGTATCGGATATTTTAATTTCACGAGGAGCTACGGCAGTTCTTGCAGAGATACCCGAATGCTTCGGAGCAGATAAGCTTCTAATCAGCAGGTGCAAGTATATTAAAGACAGGATTAAATTAAAGAAGATTTTTTCATGGTGGAATACCTATGGTTCTAAGTACGCTATAGACATGAATAAGAATCTATCACTAGGTAATATTTCATCGGGCATCAGTACGATACTTGAGAAGAGTTTGGGTAGCGTTTCAAAAATCGGGGTATCTTCTATAAAACAAGTATTAGATTATGGAGAACGAATTATAAAAACTGGTGCGACAGTGATGAATACCCCAGGATATGACCCTGTTTCTGTCACAGGTCTGGCTGCCGGAGGATGCAATATGATCGCGTTTACAACTGGCCTGGGTTCAACGTATGGTTGTTCGATAGCTCCTACAATTAAAATTTCTACAAATGCAGATCTTTATAAAAGGCTCGCAGATGATATTGATATAGATGCATCAGGGGTACTTTGTGGCAAAAGTTATTATGTAATGACTAAAGAAATATATAAGTATTTTATCAAGGTTGCAAACGGTTATAAAACAGCAAGCGAGCGCTTAGGTATTGGCAGGGAGGAATTCTTGCCATGGTATCTTGGTCAGACACTCTAATCTTATGAAAGACTTAATAGTATTTGGTGCAGGTGCTATAGGCAGGGGATTTTTGCAATGGGTATTCCATCCTAAAGACAATAATTTTATTTTTGTTGATACCAATAAAAATTTAATTGCTAGTCTTAAAAAAAATAAACAATATAAGACATTTAGAGTTAAGGATGGGAAACTAGAAGAAAGGGTGGTGCCCGTAAAGAATGCCTATTGCCTTCGTGAGTTCTCTTACAGAAGACACAAACAGGCAAAAGCTATTTTTGTTAATGTCGGTCCTCGCAATTGTCTGGATACCGCAAAATATCTTAAAGGTGCCAATTGTCCTATAATATTAAGCGAAAATGATCCGTCCGTAGTTGATGATTTGAAGAATTTATTAAACTATGATAAGGTATATTTTGCCATACCTGATGTTATAACGTCTAACACAGCCTCTCGCGATCTTCTATCTAAAGATCCCCTTTCGGTCATCACCGAAGATGGGACTATGTTTGTAGATTCAAAGGCAGAAGGCCTAAAGGGCGATTGTATTTTTTGTGATAATAAAGAGCTGAATAAGCAATGGACTGCAAAGCTTTACCTTCATAATACACCGCATTGTATTGCAGCATATCTAGGTTCATTGATTGCAGTAGAATATATACATGAAGCTATGCAGCATCATATAATCAGAGAGATAGTTGCAGGGGCCATGCAAGAGATGCTCACCTCTTTGAAATTAAGATGGGATATAGACCACTCATTCTTAGATTGGTATGCTGAAAAGGAATTAAAGAGATTTTCTAATAGATTACTTTGTGATCCGGTTGCTCGAGTTGCCCGAGAACCCTTAAGAAAACTTGGCCTTAGCGGTAGATTAATAGGGGCTGCCCAGATTTGTATTTCGCTTGGATTTATACCTAAAAATATACTTATTGGTATAGTCAGCGCTATACTTTTTGAGAATGCAAAAGACTCAGATTCTCACCTTATTTTTGTGCGTAAAAACCTTTCACAGGATTTGCTCTTACAGTATATACTTGGATTGAGAAAAGGAGAGGCTCTGGAGATAGCTATGAAAGAGCGGCTTAATAAAATAATATTAGAGCTTGAACAAATAGTGAAAACAAGAAATCCAAAATATTAATAATGCATGAAGAAAGATTGGCTTCTTGAAACATCATTAGCGCTTAAGGCTATCTCAGAAGCAGTAGATTTGTTTGAGAAAAAAGGCGCATTGGCTCATATTGCGAAAATTAAGCAATCCCCAAGGGATATTGTAACGGATCTAGATGTATTAATTGAAGAGAGAATTAAACAAATTTTAAGACCTTCTGGTTATGAGATTATAGGAGAAGAGGGTTACAGAAACAAAAAAATTAATATAGGAAATAAAAGACCGATTTGGTTTATTGACCCCATTGACGGTACAACCAATCTTATATCTTCTATCCCATATTACGCAACTTCAGTAGGCCTGGTGAGTGAATTCAGGTTTGTTGCGGGCGCCGTGGCGATTCCGTCCCAGAAAGAAATATTTTTCACTATAGACTCTGAAGGTGCGTTTATGAATGGGGTTCGTTTGCAAGTTAAAAGTGCGGATTTGAAAAATTCCCTTATAGCTATAGGTTTCTCAGGCTCGGGCTACAAACCAAATTTACGTAATAAAGAGTTTGAATGCTTTGGCATGCTCAATGATTTAAGTCGGGGATGCCTGCGTCTGGGTTCAGCAAGCACTAATATTTGTTTTGTCGCTGCTGGCCGACTTCAAGCAACTTATGGAATTTTTAATAAAATATGGGATATAGCCGGTGCCTTAGCCATTGCTTTGCAGGCCGGATATCATGGGTATATAGAACAGTTGGATAATTCTGTAAATATTAGTTATGCAGTAGGTGCACCTGGTGTTATAGAGGAAATTGTTGAATTCTTGAGAAAAAAGCGATTAGCATATTTAAAAACTATTAGAAATTAATTATGCTAAAGTCTATAGTTTTATGAAGAAAAGATTAGCAGATTATTTAGTTGGTAGATTATTTGAGCTTACTGGAAGTAGGCACTGTTTTCTTTTGGCCGGAGGAGGCATGATGCATTTATTGGATGCCTTAGACAGAAGTAAGCAGATTACTGCAATACCAATGCATCATGAACAAGCAGCTGCAATTGCAGCAGATGGATATGGCAGGGTTAATAATACTGTTGGTATTGTATTTGTAACATCAGGGCCTGGCTGCACAAATGCCATAACAGCGGTTGCAGGGGCTTGGCTTGAGTCAACGCCATTACTAGTTATATCAGGGCAGGTCTCACGCTCAAACTGGAAATGGAATTCAAGGATTAGACAAATGGGCTTCCAGGAAATAGATATAATACCTATAGTCAAATCAATAACTAAATATTCAATTATGGTCATGGAGCCTGGTAAGATACGCTATCATCTAGAAAAGGCCATCTTTTTAGCCAGGTCAGGCAGGCCTGGACCTGTTTGGTTAGATATTCCATTAGATGTCCAGGCGGCTAGTGTCGATGTTACAAACTTGAAGTCATTTGATAAATCTGAAATAGCTTTTTTTGTCGAATCCAAAGAAAGAATCGATAGAAAAATAGCACTTTTATTGAAATGGATTTCAAAAAGTAAAAGGCCACTTTTGTTGGCAGGCCATGGTATTTGGTTGGCTAACGGAAAAGATTTATTCAAGAGGCTTGTAAATAAGTTGCAAATACCAGTACAGACTTCCTGGAATGGTATTGATTTAATTGAAGAGAGTAACCCTTTATTTTTTGGCAGGCCAAATTCTTATGGACCTAGGTTTGCTAATTTTATTGTCCAAAATTGCGATCTATTCATTTCAATTGGCTCTAGATTAGGACTTCAGCAAATAGGTTTTAATTATAATACATTTTTAAGGCAGGCTAAGAAAGTGATTATTGATGTTGATCAAAATGAATTAAGAAAACATACGGTGCATGCAGATCTACCAATCAATAGCGATGCTAAATATTTTTTAGAGAGGCTGCTACATGCCATGAAAGCTACAAATTTTAAAGCTCGGGATATTTCTGAATGGGTCAATTGGTGCAATGAAAGAAAAAAAAGATACCCTGCCTGTTCAGAAGATTTGTATTGTGACGATAAATATGTAGATGCATATGTTTTTGCAAAAGAGCTATCGGAAGTATTACCAAAGAATTCACTTATCATACCCGGAAGCTCAGGGACATGTTTTACTGTGACCAACCAAGTTTTTAAAATTAAAAGTGGACAAAGGCTTTTTACTCACAAGGGCCTTGCAGCTATGGGCTATGGGCTTCCTTCGAGTATCGGAGGGTGTTTTGCGAATATGAAGAGAGAGGTCGTTACTATCATAGGAGATGGAGGATTCCAATTGAACATCCAGGAACTACAAACTATTGCATACCATAAGTTGCCAATAAAAATATTTGTTTTAAATAATCAGGGATATTTATCAATAAGGACAACTCAATTAAGCTATTTTAAAGGCAGATTCATTGGTTCCGATGAGAAAAGCGGTGTGAGTCTGCCAGATTTAAAAAGAATAGCAAATGCTTATAGGATAAATTATGTAAAAGTAGTTCGCCCCACAAGTTTAAAAAAACAAATAGAAAAAGCGTTAAAGGTCAAAGGTGCTGTTATCTGTGAGGTAATTCTTAACCCCAAAAAGATATTATTACCTAAGCTTGCTTCTTATAAAAGGAAAGATGGCTCTATGGTTTCGCGCCCAATCGAAGATTTAGCGCCACTTTTATCCCGCAAGGAATTACAAGAAAATATGATTATACCTGTTTGGAAAGAGAAGGTGAAATAATGGACAAAAATAAATTACGTCAAGATATAAGTAAGATACCTGTGGTATTACTTGCAGGAGGAAGAGGAACTCCTACGTCTCGCGGGGAAATAATCCCCAAAGCAATGATAGATGTCAACGCCAGGCCGTTAATCCTTTATTTATTAAGACAATATGCTCAAGTAGGATTCAAAAAGTTTATTATTTGTACTGGGTTACGAGGGGATCTTATAAAAAAATACTTTGAGCTTCTAAGGCCAACTGATTTCATTGATAATAGTCTGTTAGATATAAAGATTGTTGATACCGGAATAGATACTATGACTGGTTCGAGAATTGCCAGGATAAAAGAATTGCTCGAGCATTCGCCTTTTTTTTGCCTTACATACACTGATACCGTAAGTAACGTAAATTTAATTGATTTATTGGAATTTCATATTAAGCACAAAAAAACAGCCACTCTGGTTGCTGCGCATGTGCCAACTCGATTTAGAATACTTGGTCTTTATGGCGAAGACGATTTAGTAAAAGGATTTTCAAAAGAACCATTACTTAAGAAGGATTATATAAATGGAGGATTTTATATCTTTAATTCATCCATCTTTAATTTAAAAAGTTTAAAAGCAGATTCCAGCTGCACATTGGAGAATGAGGTGCTAGAAGAGCTAGTGTCAAGGAAACAGCTAGCCGCTTTTAGGTACAGTGGTTTTTGGCATTATGTAGATACAGAGAGGGACAGACTAAGGCTGTGCCTTGAATATTCCAAATCAAATAGTAAGTAAGACATGAAGAATATACTTATTACCGGCGCAACGGGCTTTATAGGAGGAAACCTCAAAGACTATTTGTCTAATGAGTTTAGAGTTTTTGCGCCTACTCATAAAGAGTTAGAATTGCTTGAACAAAAGGAAGTCAACTTATACATAGCAAAAAATAAGATTGATTACATTGTCCATGCTGCAAATGTTGGCGGTACAAGAAAAACCCGATATGATGCTGGAAAAACAGATATTGTTTTTAAGAATCTTCTTATGTTTTTTAACCTGGCAGGTCAAGTGGATTCAAAAAGGAAGATGATATACTTTGGCACTGGTGCAGAATACGATATGCGCTACTATAAACCAAAGATGAAAGAAGATTATTTTGATAAAAGCGTTCCAATTGATAGCTATGGCTTTGCAAAGTATGTCTGCTCTAAATATGTAGAGGATAAAAGAGGCATAGTTAATTTAAGACTTTTTGGGGTCTTTGGCAAATATGAAGATTATACATTTAAATTTATTTCCAACTCCATTGTTAAAAATCTATTGGGTCTTTCTATAGTGATAAATCAGAATGTATGCTTTGACTATCTCTATATTGATGATCTAGCAAAGATAGTAGTTCATTTGATAAACAAAAGCCCCTTGTACAGATTTTATAATGTTACCCCAGGTAAACCGATAGATTTGGTAACAATAGCAAATAAGATTAATGAGATTTCAAAGAAGCCCTCCAAAATCATTGTAAAAAATGTAGGTTTAAATAATGAATATAGCGCAGACAATAAAAGGATAAAGAAAGAGCTAGGTAATTTTAAGTTTACCTCTTTTGATAGCGCATTAAAAGAGTTATATGGTTGGTATAAGGCAAATATTGATAGAATTGATAAAGATGCCGTAATAAAGGATGAATTAATTGCCTATTGTCGTACGAAAGGATAAGTTTATGTCCAGACAGCAAGAGATAAGAAAAAAGATATTAAAATTAGTAAAAGAATTCTTTGAATCAGGATATACTGAAGAGTTTGTTAAAGGGGTAAGCTTTATAAAATATGCCGGAAGAGTATACAAGGAGGATGAGCTTATAAATTTGGTTGATTCTTCTCTTGATTTTTGGCTGACTGAGGGTAGATACACAAAAGAATTTCAGAGAAAGTTATCAAGCTTTTTAGGAGTTAGATTTTGTCTTCCGGTCAACTCCGGCTCTTCAGCAAATCTAGTTGCTATTTCAAGTCTGACTTCGCATCTTTTAAAGCAAAATAGATTAAGACCAGGTGATGAAGTAATTACAACTGCCTGTGGTTTTCCCACAACGCTCAATCCGATAATCCAGAATAAACTTGTGCCAGTTTTTATTGATGTAAGATTGGCTACTTATAATATTATGGAAGAAAGAATTGAGGGGGCTATAAATAAAAGGACAAAGGCAATCTTTATAGCCCATACCTTGGGTAATCCGGCCAATATCAACTCTATTTTAAAGATTGTAAAAAAATATAAGCTATGGTTTATAGAAGATAATTGTGATTCTCTTGGTGCAAAATATAATGATAAATACACCGGCGGATTCGGCCATATTTCAACATGCAGCTTTTACCCAGCCCATTTAATCACAATGGGAGAGGGTGGCGCTATACTTGCAAATGATGCATTGCTGGCTAGGATTATAAGATCATTTCGTGATTGGGGCAGAGATTGCTGGTGTAATACAGGAGAAGATAATACCTGTAAGAGAAGATGGTCTTGGAAATTAGGAGGGCTTCCTTTTGGCTACGATCATAAATACATATATTCTCATATCGGGTATAATCTAAAGTTGACCGACCTGCAGGCAAGCATTGGAGTTGCACAGTTAAAAAGGATAGAAGAATTTATTAAAATAAGAAATGCAAATTTTGAATTCTTATTTAAAAATTTAAAACCTTTCGAAGAATTTTTATTATTACCTCAAAAAGAGACAAATTCAAAACCTTGCTGGTTTGGATTTGCGATACTAGTTAAACCCCAGGCTCCCTTTAAGAGAGAGGATATTGTCGAATTTCTTGAGAAAAATCTTATTGCAACGAGAATGCTTTTTGCCGGCAATCTTATCAGGCAACCCGCATATAAATATATAACCCGTAGAGTATATGGCGGTTTAAGAAATACAGATCTTATAACAAACAATCTTTTCTGGATTGGAGTGTATCCAGGTATAGATAGGCAGCGCTTAGAATATATCATAGAAATATTTAATAAATTCTTTAAAAAATTGAGGTAACTAATGAAAAAAAAGATAAGTGTAATAGTCCCTATTTATAACGAAGAGGCGGTTCTGACTGAATTATTTTCAAGATTAAAAAAGATATCAGAAAAGGAAGGTAATTATGATTTTGAATTCTTGATGATTGAAAATGGATCGCATGATAGCTCTTTTGATATATTGAAATCTGAAAATAAGAAAGACAAAAGGTTTAAGATCATAAGACTGCCTAGGAACTTTTTGTGTGATGGTGCTATAACTGCAGGTTTAACCTATGTCAAGGGAGAAGCGATTGTCATAATGAATGCGGATCTGCAGGATCCACCTGAACTCATACCCGAATTCTTAAGAAAATGGGAGCAAGGATTTGAAATAGTCTATGGCAAGATTCAGAAAAGGCATGGAGAATCCTTGATACGCAAAGGCCTTTCCTCGTTATTTTATATTATTATAAATAGGCTGACAAACGGGCTTTTTCCAAGAAACGTAAGTGATTTCCGCTTAATTAGTAAAAAGGTAGCAAAGACCATCAACGCGATGAATGAAACAAATCGTTTTATGAGAGGCATGATTGCCTGGACTGGATTTAAAAGCGCTGGCATTGAATTTGAAAGGCCTGCTCGCTTTGCAGGTAAATCAAAGTCTGGATTTAAGATAATTTTTAAGGTAGCAATGAATGGTATCTTTTCATTTTCATATTTTCCGCTACGTCTTACTACCTTTATCGGGCTTCTCTTGTCAATCTTTTCGTTTATTTTGCTTATATTCTATCTTGTATTATTTTTCTTATGGGGTAGAGTAGTGCCGGGTATTGCGTCCACTATCACCATATTGCTATTTTTGTTTGGAATGTTAT
>JBFZAD010000102.1:0-5958 GCA_041309125.1 Candidatus Omnitrophota bacterium | reverse complement strand
AATTAGTATCTTTGTCTTGTTGCTTAAGAAATCAAGCATTATCCTCTCTAATTCCTTAGCCGGAAGCCTTCCATGGGCTACAGACAAGGATATACTATTATAGCATATCTTTTTTAATTTTTCTGCGATTTTTTCGATATCGTAAATTCTATTGTGGACAAAATATACCTGGCCTCCTCTTTTTATTTCCCTTTCTACTGCCTGGTTAATTAAGTCTTCATCAAACTCTGAAACAAATGTTTTGACTGCTATTCTATTTTTTGGAGGGGTGTTTATTACAGACATACTCTTAGCACCCATTAAAGACATATACAAGGTCCTTGGTATTGGTGTAGCTGTAAGGGTTAATACATCTACATTTAGCTTAATCTTCTTTAATTTTTCCTTTGCCTTTACCCCAAAACGCTGTTCCTCATCGATTACAAGAAGCCCCAGTCTTTTAAATGCAATATCATCCGAAAGAAGCCTATGTGTGCCTATAATGATATCAACTGAACCCTCTTTTATTTCCTTTGCAATTAAATTCTGCTCATGCCTGGTCTTAAACCTGCTTAACATCTCTACTCTGATAGGAAAGTCCTTGACCCTTGATGAAAAATTTTGATAGTGCTGCTGGGCCAATATGGTAGTTGGAACCAAAATCGCAACCTGTACATTATCCATTACTGCCTTAAAGCTAGCACGCATACATACCTCGGTCTTACCATAGCCAACATCTCCGCACAAAAGCCTATCCATCGGAGATTCAGATTCCATATCTTTTTTTACATCGGCTGTTGATTGTACCTGATCGGGTGTTTCTTCGAAAGGAAATGCATCTTCAAGGCTCTTCTGCCAATCTGTATCAGGGCTAAATCTAAAGCCCTTGCTGATTTCTCGTTTTGCCTGCATTTCCAAAAGCTCAAGCGCAAACTGCCTTATTGCCTTTTTAACGCTATTCTTTGTACCCAGCCATTGTTTTGTGCCCAGCCTATTAAGCTTTGGAGGCCTTGCTGTAAATGAGACATATTTTTGCAAAAGATAGGATTTTTCAATTGGAAGAAATAGCTTCTCATGATTTAAATATTCGACTACAAGATGATCCTTATCTTCTTGCTTTATCTTTAGTTTTTGAATTCCCCTATAAACACCAATACCATGGTGAATATGAACGATATAATCACCCTCTCTTATATCCCAAAAGTTCTCTAAGGGAGTCTCCTCGCTAAAATGTTGGAATTTGTAGTGTCTCTTTTGGTGAGGTAGGATTATGGCAAAATTATGCTCCCAGAGCGATTTGCCATCAGATATATTAAAGGAATGGATAGCCCTTACAGTATCATATTCAAATTCTATGCGTATTGGATAATCGAAATTAAATGGAAAGATATCAAGGATGGCTCCTCGTCTTGCAAAGTCACCCTCATTCTGCACTTCCTTTGAGCTTGTGTAACCAAAGTCTAATATTTGAGGGATAAGCGTATTAAAATCTATATCCTGAGACCTATATAGCTTGATTGTTTTAAACATCTTTTATTTAAGATGATAGAGAAATTCTTATTTGGCTAATCTTTACTTCTTTCTTTGCCAGATTAAGACTAAAGGCGAGGCAATAAAGACAGTGGAATAGACTCCGCTAATAAAGCCGACAAAAAGGCAAAAGCTAAAGCCATTAAGAATCTCTCCGCCAAAGATAAGCAGGCTTATTACGGTTAGGAGGGTTACAAAACTCGTGAGTATCGTCCTTGATAGGGTCTGGTTTACTGCAAGATTTATAGTATCTTTTAAAGATCTCTTGCGGTCTAATTTAGTGAGCTCTCTTACTCTGTCGTATATTACTATTGTGTCATTTATTGAATAACCGGCAATCGTAAGAAGAGCAGTTACAATCAAAAGGTCAACCTGTCTTGTGGTTAGCGAAATAAGCCCTAGTGCAACTATTACATCATGAAAGAGCGCAATAACACCGGCAGTTGCAAAATCAAAATGCCTGAATCTAAAACCAACATAGACAAGTATACCAATAAGTGCAAATATTATTGCCTTTATTGCCTTACCCGCTAACTCCTTTCCAACATATGGCCCAACGTTTTCAATTCTTAAAACCTCAAAGGAATTTTCTTTAAAGTCCTCTTTAAACTTTTCCTGTACCTTATCCTGGGTGTCTAAGCCAGTTCGAATGATTATCTGACCAGGATTTTCTTTAATTTCCTGTATAAGTGCATCCTGTAAGCCTACGCTTTTTAGACTATTGCGCAATTCTTGCGCAGGTATCGGCTTTTTAAACAAAAACTCTTGAATTTGTCCTCCCTGGAAGTCAACGCCCAGTAGATTCTTTCCCCGTGAAATGAATGAGTAAATGCTTAAGGCTATAATAGCAAGTGATATAAGATAAAATATCTTCCGCTTTCCTATAAAATCTATATTTGTCTTCTTGAGAAAAGACAACATTTTAAAACTTGTTACTTTTTTATTTAACAATATTAATTCTAATATTGCCCTTGTTACAAATACTGCCGTAAACATACTGCATAGAAGGCCTATGGTAAGAGTAACTGCAAAACCACGGATTGGGCCTGTGCCAAACATATACAAGAATACGGCAGCCAAGATTGTTGTTACATTTGAGTCGAATATCGCAGAGAATGCTTTACCATAACCATTGGCAATACAGGTTCTTATTGGCTTATTTTCTTGCTGCTCTTCTCTTATCCTTTCATTTATTAATATATTGGCATCAACTGCCATACCAATTGTCAAGATAATACCAGCTATGCCAGGCAGCGTAAGTGTTGCACTAAAAGCCGGTATTGCTGCTTTTATAAAACCTAATGAGCCTAATACGAAAAGGGCATTCAATAAAAGGGCAAAATTAGCAATCAAACCATTTATACGGTAATAAAATGCCATAAAAATAAAAACCAGCGCTAATCCTATAAGGCTTGCCTTAATGCCGTTTCTTATCGAATCTTTGCCCAATAATGGGCCTATTGTCCTTTCTTCTTCAATATAGACTGGCGCAGGCAAGGAACCAACACGTAAAATCACAGCTAAATCCCTTGCTTCATTTGCAGTAAATGTTCCGGTAATTCTGGCCTTTCCATCATTGATATGAGATTGTATAACGGGTGCGGATTTTAATTCTCCATCCAGAAGAATGGCTAGTTTTTTGCCGATATTGTCCTTGGTTAAATCTGCAAAGCTCTTTGCTCCATCTTGTGTAAAATCAATTCCTACATCATAAGGCCTTGTAAAGTCCTCAGATGAGAACTGCATCCTTGCATCTTTAATAGCCTGTCCGGTTAGGCATGCCTTTTTTTCAAGCAGATAAGCAACCTCATCGATATATTTTAATTCAAAACCCTCTGGAACATTTCCTTCTTTAGCTAGCTTTAATTTCTCCTCATCATCTCTGACAAATTTAAACTCCAAAAATCCAGTGCGCTTGACTATATCCAATGCCCTTTTTCTGTCTTTCATACCGGGTAGCTGCACAACTATTTCTTTTTCTCCCTGGCGCTGCACAACTGGTTCGCTGACACCGAATTCATCAATCCTGGTCCTAAGAACTTCTAGGGCCCTTTCTACGGCATCCTTTTTGGAATCTTCGGATAAGTTAGAGGTATCCACTCTTAAAACAAGGTGCATCCCTCCCTGCAGGTCAAGACCAAGCTTTATCCGTTTATCTAGCGGGAATGTATACCATGTTGCAAGCAGTATTACAGCTATTATAAATATAACTTTATATTGTAGATTTCTTCTCATGAATTATTGCGCCTTGGTTATCCTTGAAACACTGGATTTCTCTATTTCTATCTTTGTGTTGTCATCGATTCTTACAATAAATGTCTTTTCCTTGACATTAATTATAGTACCATGGATTCCTCCAATGGTAACAATCTCATCATTCTTTTTAAGTTCTTGTATCTGTTTTTGATGTTCTTTTTCCTTTTGCTTCTGAGGCCTAAGAACTAAAAAATAAAAAATAAAAAAAATGATAAATATATATCCAAAATTAAAAAACAAACTCCCACTCTGATTTGGTGGCATATCTACTCCTTCTACAAACTTTCTGTACAATCTAAAGATTATACCTGATTATTTATTTCTTTTTACTAATGACCTGATTGTCTCAGAAGCGATAGCGCCCTTAGATATCCAGTATGCATATCTTTCCTTATCTATTATGAATTCAGCTGGATCCTTATTTGGGTCGTAAAATCCTAACTCCTCAATAAAACTTCCGTCTCTTGGTTTGGCAACATCACATACAATAATACGAAATTTATGTTTTTTGTTTGCGCTCTTACCGGGTTTTTTAAATCTTATTTTAACTGACATTAAATAAACCTCCTATTTATCTAAATTTAATATTATATATTGTCTACTTATTAGAGAATATGTCAATCTATTTTTAAAAAAAGTTAAAAGATTAGCCAAGAACCGCAGATATCTGGGCCTTTGCCTTATTTACAGTTTCTCTGTATTCTTTTTCCGGCTTAGAGTCTGCGACTATGCCTGCGCCAGCCTGTATATATGCAGAGCCATTCTTTATTAGAATAGAACGGATAGTTATGCATGTATCAAGATTGCCTGAAAAACTAAAATACCCAACTGCACCTGCATAGGCACTGCGCCTTGAGTTTTCCAGCTCTTCAATAATCTGCATGGCCCTCACCTTCGGTGCACCTGTCACGGTCCCTGCAGGAAAACAGCTTGCAATACAATCAAATAAATCTTTGTCTTTTCTTAATCTGCCATTTACATCGGTTACAATATGCATGACATGTGAATACCTCTCAATTGTCATGAAATCATCCGTTTTAATACTTGTAGGAACACAAACACGGCCCAAGTCATTTCTGCCAAGATCCACCAGCATTATATGTTCAGCGCGCTCTTTTTTATCCCTTAATAACTCTTGCTCTAACCTCTTATCATCCTGCTCTTGTCTGCCCCTTGGCCTTGTTCCGGCAATAGGACGTGTTTCTACAATATTATTTTCGCATCTGACTAATAATTCCGGAGAAGAACCCATAAGAACTACCTTGTTAAACTTTAAATAAAACATGTAAGGAGATGGATTTATAGAACGCAGGTTTCTGTAAACAGAAAATGGCTCTTGTGTTAGTTTTACCTTAAATCTCTGGGATAGAACCACCTGAATAATATCACCTTTTTTTATATACTCTTTTGCCTTTTTTACAATTTTTGTAAATTCATTCTTTTTAAAGTTAGATTGTACATCTCTAAAAGAAACTTTATCTTTTTTAACTTTTGTAAGCTTATTCTTTATGCTTAAAGATCTTGTTAGCTCTCTTTCAACAGATGAAATTTTTTTTATTGCCTCATTATATTTCTTAAGAATCTCGCCCCTTGAAAGATCTGGCTCAAGAAACACATTTGAGACAATCTTAATGCTATGATTAATATGATCAAAGATTATAAGGTTGTCAGCCAAGATAAAAATACAATCCGCAATATTTAAATCGTCTATATTTTTATCGTGGATATCTTCTATAAATCTTACCATATCATAGCCAAAGTATCCAATCAATCCACCACAAAAACTGGGTATGCCACTAACCTTAACAAATTTATATCTATTAAATATTTTTTTTAATTCACTAATTGGATTATTGGATCTAAACGTCTCTTTAGTCGAATTATCCTTATATAAGTTTATTAGGTTGGCCTTTGACTCAAAGATTAAGGAAGGATTACTTCCTAGAAATGAATACCGAGCTATTCTTTCTTGACCTTCCACAGACTCAAGCAGGAATGAATACCTTGCATTTGAAATCTTTAAATAAGATGAAACCGGCGTCTCGAGATCGGCCGATATCTCTCTATAGATTGGTATCAGATTACCTTTTTTTGATAATTTTAAGAATTCTTCCTTAGCTGGAAATATGGAATCTTTAAACATTAATTTAATTTTCTAAAGAAACAGCTTCTGTTGCCGGTATGACATGCTAC
>JBFZAD010000101.1:0-11983 GCA_041309125.1 Candidatus Omnitrophota bacterium | reverse complement strand
CTAGGGATTGCAAGCCCTGCCTTCTCCATCAAAGTTAGTGTAATATTTTTACTACTGAGAAACTGTATAAGGCTATCCCATTTATCCGTAGCAATGCCTATTTTAAATAGCTTGATCGTGTCTAAGTCTATATCCCTTTTTTCAAGATAGGACTTGACTCTTACATCTTGAGATTTCAATAAATTCTCATGATAAAATAAAGCTGCGAGTTCATTTATTTTATATATGAGGGTTGAAAGACTTGCAAATTTACTTGCCTTTTCATTATCTTCAGCCAAGGGCACAGATGCCCTCTTTGCCAGAATTCTGACTGCCTCAGGAAATTCAACCTGCTCATAGCGCATTATAAAATTGAATGCATTGCCGCCGGCGCCACAGCCGAAACAATGATATATCTGCTTGTGGGCGCTCACCATAAAAGAAGGCGTCTTTTCCTGATGAAAAGGGCAAAGGGCACGAAAATTGCTGCCGGCTCTTTTAAGAGGCATAAATGATGAGACAAGCTCGACTATATCAGTTTTGCTTAAAATCTCATCCAAAATATTTTCTGCGAATACACTGCTCATTTTAAATTGAGGCTTTGAATTGCGAGTGGTTATCGGTAAGAAATCTATTTTCTTCTTACTCTTCTAAAACCAGAGCAACCTATAATATTCAATTCGTCCAATGGATCAATTCTATCCAGTAGAAGATTTAAACCTAGATTGTCTGAGGAGATATGCCCTGCAATAACAACATTTATATGTTCAGTCTCAATCTTTTTATAATGCTCTTCGCTTAAATGCATGTTTACAATTGTCCCCACTCCAGCCTGAGACAACCTTGCGTAGAGCTCTTTTGAACCCTCTGTTCCCCCAGTCATCTCTACTAATATTTTCCCTGTAGGATTTTCAGGCTTGCCAACAATAATCTTTGGGCCTGAATTATCTTTCTGGGCAGATACATATTCCTTATTGGTCAAAAGGATTGAGACAATATCCTTAACTTTTTTAGGTCTATTCTTTTCAAAGCAAGTCTCTAGGTAATTATAAACGCAGTTATCGGCAACTGTATGCATACACATAAAGGGTATGCCCAACAATTTAGCTACATCAACTGACCTATTATGATTTGCAGCAGAAACCCTGCGCTCTACTTCTTTTATCCTTTTATCCAGAAAAGACCTTGCTATATCAACCGGTATTCCCTGCTTGGCCAACAATCCAATCTGTAAATGCATTACCTCATAAAAATTTGCATATGCAAAGCCAGATGGGTGATGTGATACAATAAGATCGATATTTTCTCCCTTTTGAATTAATCGGTCGGCCAACAAAACCTCAGCTGGCTCAATATCGATACCAATAAGTATATCTTTAATCTCTGCATCTATATCTCCATACAGAATCCTTGTATCCGCATAAGGATTAGACAGCGATTCTTTATCAAATCTGTTTTTGTCGATTTTGTCTAACTTTTTAAAATCTCTGGCCCTTCGGATGAGTTCTTTTCTAACATTTGATTTACCTCTAGGGTCATTTTTTATACCAATCGATACCGCTGAATTATATATATTTTTTAGTTTCATGTTTATTTTATCTCGTAAAAATCAAAAAGTGAATAATTGGTTTTTTCTTCTGGAAGGAGCTTCACAACTATTGAGTTCCAAACTCTTTCATATGCCTTAAGCTGCATTGTTACAACTTTGTGAGAAAAATAAGAATTTTTAAAACTGTTTTTTAAAAAATCGATTTCGAGTAGATTTAAACTTAAAACAAAAAGCCCAAATATTAAAATGCCCTGCAATAAACCAAATAATAATCCACCCCATCTTTCTAATGTGCTTATTGCCTGTAAATTAAATAATTTATTAAAACCAAACAACATCAACTCTGATATTGATATGCATATAGCCGTCAGAATAAAGAATGATAGAAAATTCAATAAACTTATATTTGTGGGGATAAATCTTTCTAATCCTTGAGCAATATAGCTGTAATAATTTATACTAATAAAAGAAGCAAAAAGTACTCCAAAGAATTTGAATATTGCAGAGATTAATCCTTTGGCAAAGTTAATATAACATATTGCAATCAAAAGAATTATAAAAAAAATATCCGACCAGTTTAAACTACCTGCAATCTCCTGAATCATAATAAAAATTATTACTTTCTAAAAAAAGAATTAGATAAGTATAACACATCAAGGCCATAATGTCAAGTTATATAACTTCATATATTTCAAAGAGAAAGGACAATTTCAAAATTTAAGTTATAACACCCGCTGTACTTTCAAAGGTAATCTTTTTCACCTTTACAGTAACTAATTTGTTTATCAATCTTTTATGCTTCTGCTTTACATTTATCATTATATAATTATCAGAATAACCCTTCAATAAGCCAGGCATCCTGGAATCCTTAGACTCAATTAGGACATCTAAATTCTTATTAATAAAAGATTTGCGATACTCATACGAAAAGCTTCTTGAAATAGCTTCTAAGTGTCTCCTTCGTTGCTGAATAATAGAATATGTGGGTATATTTTTCTTGAATCTGTGCGCACAAGTCCCTGATCTGGGGCTATAGCTAAATATGTGCATACGCATTGGTCTAACACAATTAAGGAATTTAACGGTATTTTTGAAATTTTCCTCCCCCTCAAAAGGAAATCCAACCATCATATCTGTTGTCAAGGCTATTTCAGGTTCAAAGTTTCTTATCAATTCAACTTTTTTTAAGTAATCTTTGACTGTAAAATTCCTTTTCATTAATTTGAGCATCTTGTCATCTCCGCTTTGAAAAGGTATATGTAGATGCCTACATATTTTTTTTGAATCTCTAATAAGAGCTAATAATTTTTTGTTAACGTCATCTGCCTCTATAGAGCTCAAGCGTATCCTAAACTCTCTATTTATCAATGTTAAATACCCTAAAATATCACTTAAATCAACTTTCGGCTTCAAATCTTTTCCATAATCACCAAGGCATATACCACAAAGAACGATTTCTTTAAAACCATTTTCTAGCAGCCCTACGAACTCCCTCTTTATTAATTGAGCCTTCTTGCTCTTGGAGCGGCCGCGCACCAAAGGGACTATGCAATAGGAACAAAAATTATTACAGCCATCCTGTATTTTAATAAATGCCCTTGAGTGATTATCAAAACCTGTGATTGTTTCTTTTTTAAGCGCCATAGAAGCTTTGCCAGCTAGTCCAAGTAACTGCGGGATACGGAATTTGTTTTCATTGTCAATTATCAAATCAATGCCTTTTATTTTCATGAGATCATTTTTACTTGCATGCGCATAACAACCCGTGACAACAATCTTTGATTTAGATTTTCTTTTTAGAAATTTGTAAATAATATTTCTTGCTTGCCTATCTGCCTTATGTGTTACTGTGCAGGTATTTACTATATTTAAGTCGGCATTTTTATTTTCGGTTAACCCACACTCTTTAAACTGCTCTCTCATGATCTGGGAGTCATATTGGTTAATTTTACATCCTAAAGTTTCTATAAAAAATGTTTTATGTCTCATCTCGATAAGAAAGTTGAGATCATCCCTATGGAGTAGATACAGGCTGTATCCACTTTTAAAATTGTATTTAATAATTTTACTATCGAACAGCCATTTTTTTTAGCCAGCTCTACTTCTTGCTTAGAGAAATCTCCTTCTGGTCCAATAAATATAATAACATTTTGAAAGTTCTTTTTATTTTTGAGTAGCTCAAATAAGGTTTTTGATCCATTTTCTAACGTGGCAAACAAGGCCAAGTCGTAATCTTTAGCTAATGTAATACTGGTATTGAAATCGGCTGGCGGCAAAACTTGAGTTATTGTATCCTGCCTCGACTGCTGGCTAGCATTAAATGCGATTCTCTGCCAATGCTCTGTCTTTGAAACAATGTCCTTCTCATCGATTTTAACTATTGATCTTTCTGTGATAACCGGAATAATCTTACTAGCTCCCAACTCTGTTGTCTTTTCAACAATATAATCAAATTTTGACCTACGCGTTAATGCGCATGCCAAGGTTATACTGCCGACATTGCTCTTTTTTATAGATCTTTTTTCAACATTCATATTCATACAATCCTTATCTATTGACTCAATTTTACAGATATAATCTTCACCACTGCCATCAAAAAGTAATATTGGATCGCCAACTTTTAATCTTAAAACATTCACCAAATGATGAATCTGCGTCTTATCTGTAATACGCGCCTTATCTTTCTTGATATCCTGCGCTGGACAAAAAAATCTCTTCAAGCTTTTTTCCTTTTATTTAATTTAATAGTAAATCTTTTATAAAATGGAGGGTTTATTTAAACTCTTTTTCAGAGAATACGTCTGCGCTAAATTTGTAAATCTCTGTATTCTTATCTTTCCAGGCGCTTGGTGACAATCCCGCCTTGTGAGCACACAGATTAGACAAAAATTCCTCTCTAGTCCATCCTGTTTCTGTTGCAACCTGAGGCAGGAAAACTCCGCTGTTAAGACCTCTGCGAACTATAACCCCATGTTTACCCATCTCTATATTAGAAACATCGGATACTTTTTCTGGAACACTTAAAACAGATATCTCGATTTCTATATCTTTTAACTCATCCAAACTTACAGGACTAAAACGAGGATCCTGTGTGCTTGAGGCAATAGACATATCTCGAATAGTCTTAAATAATGGTCCCTTGCCATAAATATTACCTATGCAGCCGCGCAAATCTCCTGTTTTGTGCAGTGTAACAAAAGCGCCCTCTTCTTTTGAAAGGCGTAAATCATCCTCTTTGAATTCCAATGTCTCTCTTCGACTAAGATAGGCCTCTATTGTTTTACGAGCAATCTCTAATAATCTTTTTTTCTGTGTTTCATTTAACATATCTTTATCCCCCTCTTCTTGTGGCCGGCCTTTGTTCTCGTAAAACACAATTGAAGCATAACCTACCACCTTATCTTTATCCCCTGCACTATCTCCAGAAGTCGCGTGCCTTAAGATCTCTGCTTTAAGGCCTAATTCTTTAGCTATGCTCATCATTATAGATACAGGAATAACTCCACATAGCTGAGCTGTACCAGAATTTACTCTTTTTGAAAAGACATCTAAATCTAGACTTTTTATACTATCAATGCAAAATTTATCTAACACATTTGCCTGTTCATAAGCTTGATAATGTGACAGATCAGTTGAGATGACTAAGAGAACATTCTTTTGGCTGATTAAATCTCTTAAAGTGCTTGAGAATTCTCTAACTTCATCCATGCTTAATCTTCCAGTAACTAAAGTAACTAATTTAAAATCGCTCAAAACCTTTTGTAAAAATGGCAACTCTGTTTCAACTGAATGTTCTCTTTCGAATGCAGTTTCATTTTGATTAACTAATTTAGAACCGTTTAAAAGTCTTTTTGCAAATTCTTTATCGATAGGTATATCTCCTAAAGGAGTTCTATAAAAATCCCAAAGACCAACTGCAATACCATTAAAATCTACATAGTGGCTTGCGCCTATTACAATAACAGTATCAAATTGTCTGCCTTTGATTGCCTTAAAGCTATATGCTGCAACAGGGCCTGAATAAATGAAACCAGCATGAGGGGTAATTATTCCGTAAATCTTCGTACTGATATCTTTAACGTCTGCATTATCTAAATACGTATCAATATCCTTAGACAGAGTATTTTTATCCGCAGGATAAAATCCGCCAGCGACAACTGGCTGTTTTATATCCTGCGCATTGGCTTGAGGAACGAAACACGAGGAACGAAACACGAGGAACGAACAAGCAAGAATAAATAACTTACCATACCCCATAAATTTCCTCCCCACAAAATTTACATTTTCTATCTTTAATATTATTTTCTAAGATTGTATATCCAGAGCGCCTAATTAAAACTTTTTTGCACTTAGGGCAATATGTGCTCTCTGACTCATGTCCTACTACATTGCCAATATAAACATATTTTAGCCCAACCTTTAGAGCTATATCCCTTGCCTTTTCTAATGTCTTTACTGGAGTTGGAGAAAGCATGGTCATTTTATACATTGGTGTAAAACGCGATAGATGTAGTGGGGTATCAGCACCTAGATTAACGTAAATCCAGGAGCACATACCTTCAATTTCTTTATCAGAATCATTAAGGCCTGGCAAGACTAAATTAGTTATCTCTAAATGCACCCCTTCATCTTTTAAAATTTTAAGGCTCCTTAGAATATCATCTAGAGTACCAAGAGTCATTGTGCCATAGTAATCTTGGCTAAAGCCCTTTAAATCAATGTTTGCTGCATCCAGATATCTACAGAGTTCTCTTAAGGGGATCTCATTTATAAAACCAGATGAATGCATTACATTTTTTATACCATTTTCTTTTGCTAATTTTGCAATATCCAACATATATTCAAAAAATATTGTTGGTTCTGTATAGGTATATGCAATAACAGGTGAATTTGACTTTATGACTTCATCTATAATCTGCTGAGGAGTTAAATGAAGTGCTTCTACCTCTTCAGGCTTTGCTTGTGATATCTGCCAATTCTGGCAGAATTTACAACGCAGGTTACATCCAACCGTTGCTATTGAATATGCCCTTGAGGCTGGCAGGAAATGAAAAAGCGGCTTTTTCTCAATTGGATCGATATGCAGCGCACAAGGCTCACCATAAACTAACGTATTAAGAATGCCATCCTGATTCTCCCTGACCCCACAAAATCCTCTTTTTTTGTTATCTATAACACACCTTCTTGGGCACAATGCGCACTGGACTTGCTTATTGTCTAATTTATTATAGTAGCTTGCCTCCTTAAGTGACTCTTTGGAGTAAAGATGGCTATACAGGATAAAACTACTAAAAAGTATAATTATTAAAATTAATATATATTTTTTCATCTTTGCACAGTACAAAAGTTAGGAGTTCGGAGTTAGGAGTTTGGAGGGTTTAGAGCCTCCTAGCTCCAGACTCCTGACTCCTAACTACATTCGCAGTACGCACAACGCACAACGCAAGTAATGGAGCTAAAGGGAATTGAACCCTTAATTTAGCGTTGCGAACGCTACGTTATCCCGTTTAACTATAGCCCCTTATTTACTCAAATTTTACTACTGCAAAATTTGAGTAAATAAACTATAGCACAATGGATTTGAGTTTTCAAATGTATTTTGAAAAGAATGATACGGATTAATGGATGGACATTGAGCCTAAAACAACACTTGAAGTAACTATTACTTGAGGATTTGTAATTGGGTCTATTACAGCTAAAGGATTTGGTTGCGCGGTTATAGCTATATCAATCCTATTTGGAACATTAGGGGGCGATGGCAAAGGATCATCAGGGGGTAAAGAAGGCATAAAATTGAAAGATAGGTTAACTATGTTTCTATTTGTAATGGGTAATAAGCCTGCCCCCACTGAAACATCTTCATCGTATTCAATAGTGTTATTACCTGCATTAAAGTTATAGCTAAACCATGTATTATCATTTCTTCTTACAAAAATTATAGCTGAAGTTCCTGATCCAAAAACACAACCTGCACCTGCGCCTGTAGTACAAATTGCAGGCTGATTAAAATTTCCTGCTCCTTCAGATAAATTCTTCATTATGTGGGATATCGCAAAAGAAACTTGATTGTTAAGGCTGGCTACATTATTCTCATTTTCAAACCTGCGGCGAATTGTAGCATTGAGCGTACCTACAAAAAGTACAATAAGGGCCAAAAGGATCATCGAGACAACTAATTCCATGAGTGACATGCCAGACTTATTGTGTTTATATTCCATTCCAAGTAATCCAAACTGTAACCCTTCGAGGTTGAAAATTTTGCGCAGCTGCAGCAGGCGGAACAGTAGGAACTCCAGGTATAGGTACACTTCCTACCATAAAACCTCTCTGACCACCGCGGACACTAGTAAACTCATCTGGCGGTGGCGGTAATGGTACATTATCAACAACTACAATACCAGTATTTAAATCGTTTCCTACCACATTCCAAGAATCCATTCTTATATAATCTCTGAACATCTCTAACCTTGACATGGCAAATATTGCAGCTCGAAGCTTGAGGTCATTTCTTACATTTATCCTGCGGGCAAACATAAATACACTTAAAAAGCCTGAAATCACAATGCTTAACATTATCAAGGCTACTAATATCTCTAAATAAATTACCGCCTTAGAGTCTCTAATGAGATTCATATTTATAACCAATATGTTTTTGCCTTATGGCGGCGGAGGATTAGCAGGACAGCGATGCGCAGTAGCAGCCCCATGAATACAATTCCAGCAACATGGCTCTTCATAACCAGGGCCTCCACCACCTCCACCACCCATTCTTGGTCTGATGTACCAATCTCTTGCGCAGAAAGTACCTGCACAATTAATTCTATTAGCTCTAGCCAGAAATGTAGTATTAGGAGGTACAGGGCCAGTAACTGTAAAATTCCAATGGTCGTTAGAAAGTGTTAAATCTAAAATAGTATTTACATTGTTAGTACCCCCTAAGCCAACAGTGGCATAGTCATTCACCTGAAGATTCATTACCTCTTCAGCTTCCTGGATTAGTTGTAGTCCAGCCCTGGCCTCACTATCCATTGCATTTTCACGCATAAATCTAATGCCACCAGAGCCAATTGTTGCCAACGCTCCAATCATTATAATAACTATTATAAGTTCAGCAATAGTAAACCCCGTTAGAGATACTTCTGAAGATTTTTGGGATAAATTTATTTTATTTTTTAGATAAATTAAGTACTTTATCATAATTTAAATCTTCAGGTTTACACTCTATCTCTAACAGGGTTATCAAGAAACTACTACAAAAATCTTTTCAAGCTATGGCTTTTGCCTAAAAATAATTAATAGGCGCCATCGCCTCCCCATGTTTCAAGTCCACCGGCCAGATCACTAGTCAAAGTTAAAGTATGAGCAACAGTTGCGCTTGGAACCTTACCAGCTCCACCTGTACATCTTGTAGCTGTACCAGTCACTGCAGCTGGTCCACCAACAGCAACTCCGTAAAAGAAATAGTGAGTTCCTACGCATCCAGATGGAATCTGATCAGCAGCTCCTCCTATGCCAGCTTCTGCTGGAGAAAATGCTGGTCCACCAGTTGATGCATCTAATGAACCATATTCAGTTCTATGAGCTATTGCCTCAGTCCTGATTTGACCTAAGACCTGTCTTGCCTCTGCGCCTCTGGATTTCTCAACTGCCTTTTGATACTGTTGGAATCCTAGAGTTGCTAATACACCAAGGATGATTATGACAATGATTAACTCAAGTAATGTAAAACCTTTTTTCATGACAATTCCTCCTCCCATATTAAAAATTAATTTACCTTTAAAAACCAACCCTTTTATTATCACCTCCTTTTATTATATTTTAATAAAATAAGCACCAATTAACTCTCCATTATATTATCCCTTAAAAATGACTACTTTTCAATAGTAAAGATGATTACCGAAGAAAACGTTTTCTTTGTAATCTTACCTAGAAATTAATATTACCTGTTGGTCCAGAGGCCATCTTAAATATCGGTAAATACATTGCAACTATTAAAAATAATATTACTCCACCGACAAATATTATCATAATTGGCTCAAATATAGCGGCAAAGCGCGCAATAAATGCCTCTACAATTTGACCATAATACTCTGCAAGGCGCTTGAGCATCTTAGGCAACTCTCCTATCTCCTCTCCTATTGAAACCATCTGAACTACCATAGGAGGAAATAACCCACTCTTATCCATAGGGTCTGCTAAAACCTTACCATCTTTTACATCATCTTTAATCTTACCTATTGCATCGGCCATAATAATATTTGATGCGCTTCTTTGTGAAATCTCAAGGCAATACAGAATTGGCACTCCGCTTTCAACCAATGTGGACATTTCAGATGTAAAGCGCTCAATAGAAAGCTGTTTTAAAACATCACCGATAATAGGAAGTTTAAATTTTGTCTTATCAAATCCACGCTTGCCCTTTTCTGTCTTTAAGAAACGCTTTAATAAAAAATATCCCAATACAGATAGACCAATAATAGGCAAAATCCCAATTTTTAAGAATTTACTAAAGTTAAGGATGGCCTGTGTAAGCCCAGGAAGCTCACTGCCTAGCATTTTATATATCTCGGCAAACTTTGGTATTATAAATAAAACAAAGAAGATTACTACTATGGTAGAAAATGAAATAAGAATACTCGGATACATCATGGAAGTTATAATCTTACTTTTAAATTCCTCTCTCTTCTCTAAATAAACTGCTAATCTATCAAGGACGATAGCAAGAGAGCCGCTTGCTTCGCCAATCTCTATGAGATTTATCCAGATATTAGAGAAGGATGCCTGATTCCTGCTAAATGCCTTATGAAGAGGAAAGCCGTTGCGCACATCAGAAATTATATTTTCAAGCGTGGAAAAAAGCTTTTTACTATCACACTGAAGCGCTATTACCTCCAAGGTCTTTAAGACGCTGACACCTCCTGCAATCAGAGTTGCCATTTGTCTAGCTAATGTACTTAAGTCTTGTGATTTAATGCCATTGTGGCTAAATCTCCTTGACTTTATCTTTGGCTTTTTAATTGAGGCAGCGGATAATTCTCCTTGTATTTTAAAATCTACAATGATTAAATTCCTTGCTTGAAGCCTTGAGATAAGTTCATCCTGAGAGACAACTTCTTCTAACCCGCTAATTCGCTTTCCGTTTGCATCTCTTGCTATATAGTTAAAAATTGGCATACTAGTATACCTGTGTTTATTATTCTCCTAACGTTACACTAAAGATCTCTTGTAGGCTAGTTATTCCTCGCTCAACCTTCCTTAGACCGTTTTCATAAAGAGTAGTCATTCCTTTTTTGCATGCCAGCTCTTTTAATTCTTGGCTTGATATATCCCTTTTTATTGTTCGCCTTATATCATCATCTATTGGCATTAACTCTGTTATAGAAAGCCTACCTTTATAACCAATATGATTACATTCGGGGCAGCCTTTTGGCTTATATATCAGGTCAGCCCTAATCTTACTTGCTTCTTTTTCATCTGTAGTTGGCTCATATGCCTCTTTACAATGTTGACAGAGCTTGCGTACAAGTCTCTGGGCTACTACTAAAAGAAGCGAAGGAGTCAACAGGTATGGTGCAATACCTATATCGATAAGCCTTGTAACTGCAGAAGGAGCATCGTTTGTATGCAGGGTGCTTAAAACCAGATGTCCTGTTAATGCAGAACGCACACAGATCTCTGCTGTCTCCATATCTCTCACCTCTCCTACTAATAAGACATCTGGATCCTGGCGGAGAAAACTCCTTAAGGCTGCAGCAAATGTAAGTCCTATTTCCGGACGCACATGAACCTGATTTATACCTTCCAATTTATACTCAACCGGATCCTCAACGGTAACAATATTTATTGCTGGATTCTTGATTTCATTTAACACTGCGTATAATGTTGTGGTCTTTCCAGAGCCAGTTGGGCCGGTTAAAAAGATTAAACCATATGGCATATGTGTGGCCTTGCGGAACTTATCAAGATCATTTGTCTCAAAACCTAAGCTCTCTAACTCAAGCAATACTGCGCTTGTATCTAATATCCTTAAGACGGCCTTTTCTCCGTATATAGTAGGTATTATTGAAACTCTGAAATCAATGTCTCTATCCTCCATCTTGACTGAAAACGATCCGTCCTGAGGCAGACGCTTCTCTGCGATGTCCAACTTAGAGACAATTTTAATCCTTGAGATTATAGGAATATGCAGATGTTTTGCAGGTGGAGGTATCTCATATAATCTGCCGTCAATTCTGTATCTTAGGCATATCCTGTCTTTATACGGCTCTATATGTATATCTGAAGCATGGTCGTCAATTGCCTGGCGCACTATTAAATCTACTAGCTTAACAACAGTTGCCTCTTCTGCCCTTTCAATTAAACTGTTGAGGCTCAAAGAGCCTAGTGAATCTCCTTTACTCTCCTCTGCAACTACCTCGCCACTACCATAGGATTCCATTACCGCATCCTTAAGCC
>JBFZAD010000100.1:0-3141 GCA_041309125.1 Candidatus Omnitrophota bacterium | reverse complement strand
TTTCCTGATACTGGCGGCTGTCTTCAATTCAATGTTGCAGACGTTCCAGTTAAAAAGAGGATTGCCAACAGATTTTGAATTATCCACTTTTACTACTGTTTTGACAACCTTAGCATTTGGTTTCAATTGGGGTTTGCTTAATGCAATTTTATCAAAACTTATAGCAAGCATCTACACAGGAAATGTTGTGGCAGATCATTTTTTCATGATAGCCACTTACATAAATGCGGCTATAATAACTGCATTAATTGGCGGGTCAAATGTAGTGCTTTTGGGATTGAGCGTAGTTGTAATCAATTGCATTCTTATGTTCATCATTTCAAAAAACATTCTTGGCATAGACATAACAGCCAATTTATCTTATACGGGAACTAATTTGATATTCAACATACTTATGTTTTTGATTTTCGGAGAACTTGCCTATACAATATTGAAATAATCATATCTTATCAAAAATATTCTTGAAGAAATTTTTATGCGGCTGCGCAGCATCGCCCGATTCTTCTGCGAACTGCTCTAGTAATTCTTTCTGCTTCCTTGAAAGATTTTCCGGTGTCTGTATTATTACTTTTACATTTTGATCTCCTTTGCCATATCTGTTCAAATGAGGCAGACCATATCCTTTCAGCCTGAAGACAGTATTTGTCTGCGTTCCTGGAGGAATCTTTAATTTAGTCTTGCCGTCAATAGTAGGCACATCTATAACATCGCCTAATGCAGCTTGTGTAAATGAAATAGGTGTTTCCATAAAAATATCATCGCCATCTCTTTCAAATAATTTATGGGGCTTGACATGTATAATAACATATAAATCTCCAGAGGCATATCCTCTCACTCCAGAATCACCCTCTCCGCTTACCCTTAATCTAGTTCCGTCATCTACTCCTGCAGGAATATTTATTTTTATTCTCGCTTCTTTCTGCATCCTGCCTTTTCCCTTGCAGGTTTTGCAAGGATTTTTTATTGTCTTACCTTCTCCATGACATTCATTGCATGTAGTCACTGTCTGGAATATACCAAAAGCAGTTCTTCTAGAACTTGTGACACGGCCGCTGCCTCTGCAGGAATTGCATATAATAATATCTGAGCTGCTTTTTGTTCCTTCTCCTTTGCAATCAGGGCATTTATCTAATCTTTCCAATATAATTGTCTTTTCAACGCCGCTTGAAACATCCTGTAAATCTAGAGACATGTCAAACCTTAAATCAGAGCCCCTGTAATCATGCCTGCCTCTTCTTGTAAATCCACTTTGGCCTCCTCCGAAAAACATGTCGAATATATCTCCAAAATCAAAATCCTCTCCAAAATCCCTGTTGAATCCGAAATCCTTCGGGTCAAATCCTGAGAATCCAGAAGCCTGCTTGAATGCATCTGCATCTCCATACTGGTCATATTGTGTTCTTTTCTGCTCATCTCCAAGTACAGAGGCAGCTTCATTAATCTCCTTGAACTTTTCAGTGGCATCCGGCTCTTTGTTTAAGTCAGGGTGAAACTTCTTGGCCAATCTCTTATATGCTTTCTTAATATCCTCTTTTGAAGCATTCTTTTCCACGCCAAGCACTTTATAGTAATCTTTCACCATAGCTACCAAAGAAAAAGGGTTTGTTTTAAAAGGTTTACTGAAAGAAGATTATATGAGTTAATTTTTTTTAAGTTAATGACGCTGTCGCACTTCGTGCTCGTTTGACATCCCGTATGGAGCGACCCCTGTCAAACCAGCGTCTTTTATAATCATATTAGTTGCAGAACAACAACACTATTGGTTATTATTGTGTAGAGCAACGCTATTAAGAAGCTTGGAACAAAGGGTATGCCGTATTTTACTTTGACTTTTGTTATCTTGCCCTGTTTTTTCAATTTTATTAACTCAATGATTTTTTCTTTGCTTATGCCTAAATCTTTAGGTCCTGTTATGTATTTGCCTTTGATTTTGATTTCATTCACTATCCAGTCGCCTTCTGTGAGCTTTTGAGGCTCTATTAGTTTTATCATTGAAACTTCTTCAACAATTTTGACAAAAATGAAAAGGTAGTTCATGAAATACAAGATGATGATGAAGACTGAGAACAATATTCTCATTTTAGGACCTAGGTTAGGAAGGGCATAAATAATAATGAGACCTATAATTGCTATTATTCCTGCATATAATCTAATTTTGGTAGCTTTCTTTTCCTTGAATGCTTTTTTCATTTTCTTTGAAATCTCTCTCCTGTTTTTTATAGCCATGAAGACAATCCATGCTAGGCCATATAATGCTCCGGCAAACAGCATGTTGATAACGAATTTCAGATAGAATCCTAACAAAAAAGGATTGTAATCTATGCCTAATAAAGCGCCCAGGCCGAATAAAATCTTACTATCTCCACCGCCCCATTGCCCTGTATAGAACATGAGCATGCCTATCCCTATAGAAACAGCCAATCCCAAAAGGCTTCTTAATATATAAGAAAAATCAGAGGTTGCTATGCTGTATATAAGATTGCCACCAAGCCCTATTGCAATTAATGAATAATTGAGCCAGTCAGGCACTTCTAATGTCTTGATATCTGTGTAGCTGCCTATGATTACAGCTATTAAAGCAATTATGATGAATATGCTGATAATCATAAAGAAATCTTTTCTTGCAAAGTATATAAAATTTTGCTTAGAGATAAATTCTGGGGCGCCATATCTGAGTTACTATCAAATAGAAGCCACCAATAAGACTGCCAATAGCAGTTATATAGAGAAATACTTCTTCTGGGATAAAAGGAACATAATCCTTTCCTATTTTTTTTAATAATAAAAGAGCACCAAAAACCAGAAATAACAACCCCATAATAAGCTGGCCCGGAAGATGAAAGTGAGATGAGCCCATTCCTCCTCTGGGTCTTGGTTGCATCATAGCCATACTTTTTTCTTTGATTAATTGATATATAAACTTTGTGATAGAAAGGTTTAAATAGATTTAAGAAAATATTTAATATATAGTTGAAAGTATAAAGAGCAATCCAAATATGAAGAAAACTAATCTTAAGTGGATTTTTTGCTTATCCTTAATGCTTCTTTTTGCTTTAAATATAGTTTATGCTCAGCAAACATTGAGCGATGCCCTTAAAGAACTGCAGGTTCTTGATATAGCGAGAAGTTATTTAACTATTC
>JBFZAD010000099.1:0-8256 GCA_041309125.1 Candidatus Omnitrophota bacterium | reverse complement strand
GGCATGTCTTGTGGTAACTCTGCAGCCGATACTATAGATTTTTGCCCCTTAATACCTAAATAAGCTAAAGCCATGCCTATTTTGCCCATTTGCTCAAAGAATTCTCTTCTATTTACTAATGGGCTTGCGCCTGTAGATTTTAATAATTCTTCTAAATTATATTTTCCTAAGATCTCAAGCAATATGGCCTCTATTTCCTCTTCATTTCTCGTAGTTATAGGACGATTCTGATACGCCTTTTCCAACTCTGGGTTATTTTTTAATTCATCTGAGGTAATTATACTTTTGCCATCTGGTATTTCTGGAGCAATATCTAATATTAACTCACCCATTAATAGATCTTTGGTCCAAACATAGAAATGTCGTTCTATTTGATTGATGCCATCTGGATAATTTGCATATATTCTTGTTTCCTTTTGGTTGAATTTAAATTTTATAAGAAACTCCATAAGGATTGAGCCCCTAAAACAAGCTGGGTCATTTTGATTCAGTTCTCTGGCCAAATTCATAAGATCCAAATACTCCTGCATTCTCTTTTCAATTAAAGTCAATATCTTAATAGGTGAGCTTGAAGATTTTCTTCTCTTTATAATCTTTATAGTCAAAAACGATATGCTGTCCGCATCTTCTTTAGAGATATCTCTTATATCATAGACCTGATAGGCCTGTGCAAGCTCCGTTTTATTGAATAATTCATCCGATATTGCGATTAACACCTCATTTCTGCCTGGTATTTTCGGAGCAATATCAACTAAGATTAACTTATTTATCACATTATCTTTAGTAACAACATAGAAATGTTCCTCTATCTCCTTAATGTTACGATTTGGATAATTTGCCTTTATTTTTGCTACTTTTTGATCAAGCCTTTCTTCTATAAGTTCCTTCATGACAACTGACAACAAAAGACTATCTGGAAATTTCCTATCGATAAATTTCTTTAACTCCTCAGCCAGCTCCATAGCCTCCTTTATAAGATCCAAATAAGCCTGCTTTCTCTTTTCTACGACTAAAGCCTCATCTACCAATTTTGTAAGCGACTCCATGCCAAATTCCGATGGGATTGCTAATGCGCCTTTGAAATCGGATATTTTCTTAAGCTCTTCTAAAAGAAACTCATTATCTGCCTCTGTGCTGATAAATATAACTCCTAATCCTGAGACCTTACTTGCAATACCCTCTGCTAGCTCTGCAGTATTGATGCCGAATTTGCTATCTAATAAAATCGCCAATGAAAAGCTATTGTCAAGTTTCTTCAATGCCTTTTTGCTATTCTCTGCAGTAACAACCTTATAACTGCTAAGCATCTCTTTTAATATATTCCCGTATTTCTTACCGTCTTCTCCTGCTGCAACCACAAGTATCTTAAGCTTATTGCTGACAGGAGAGCTTGAGCTATCCGTATATTCAGACAAGCTAGATGAGCTAGTTTTCTTCTTCTTATTCCCACTCTTTCTTTTCCCATTATTTCTTCTATATCTTCCCAGTTCAACTTCATACCTTACAATCGCAGCTCCTTCAATAATTATAAACACAAGCAGTGCAAGCGCTCCATAAGAGATGAGTTTAAGCCTAACCAATGTCATATTAATCTTATTCTCCGCAAGCTTAATATCCCGAAGCTTAATCTCCTGTTTCTCATTTATATTCTTTCCAAAGCTATTTCTAAGCATTACAAACGATTCTATATCGCCTTTATAATAAAGATATGTTGCTAACTCTTCTATTATGGCAGGATATGGGTAATCTGGATTTTCTAAAGCATTTACTATCTTATTGTAAGTAGCCATCTTAGAATTCAATATTCTCTTTTCCCATCCATTCACACCATAATCCTTAATGTACATATCTACATATTCACATCCTACAATAAGAGCCAGTAATGATGCCATGCCATAATTAACTCCCCTTCTTTCCTGATAATGCTTTATAATTAAATCTCTAAGTAATTCATAGTGCTTCGGGCTTACTGGGCCAAAAAGTTTTAGTTCAGTTTCAATATATTTTCTTAAATATTCTCGCGGCTCCCTAGGATCTACATTATCCGTTCCTACTAAATGCAATGCCCAATCTTGTCCATATTTCCCTATTGCAATCTCAGTAGGCCGCCTTCCGCCATTGTACATAGCTGCTCCTGCTAATACAGCATCTATTCCGCTGTAATTTTTTCTTACATAATGATAATCAAGCAAGGCATATAAGGCACCAATAATTGCATTATCAGCCTTCTTCATCACAGCTTTTTGAAGTATCGTCTTTAATTCCTCGAATCTCTTTTTTGGATCCTTTTGAGCCTCTATTCTTTCTAACGTATCTTTGCCAACTACCTCTATAACAAAATTTTGCATTAAAGCCAATCTAAACCATTGGATTTCAAGTTTAAGCCTTGCCTCTGGCAAGCCAACAGGCAAGTAACTTCCATTGTCTGATTTAACTTGAATGGAATTCTTGCTAATAATTTGAGCAATCTCATTAGCAGTGTCCTGATCTATAAATGCATGCTTCTTTTCCCATACACTAAGCGCAAAGTAAATGTTTGCATCGATAAAATCATGCCGAATCCCATCTGTCAAATCTTTAACAGCTTCTTTCTTAAGTTCAACTGTATCCTTATCTGAATATGATGTTAAAAGCCTTTCCCATTTTTCATTACCTAATAAATCAAAAATTTCATACAGCCTTTTTATCCCGCCTTCCTGAACAGTAGCTAATCTTGCAATCTCTTTTACTGCTGTATTAAGGCCTAATTGCGAAAATCCAACTATGTCTTTTGAAGCAAAAGAATTTATTAAATTATAATTTGTTTTGAATTTGCCTTTCTTTTCTACCCAGTGATTTGCGCCTGTTTCAATAATAGGAATTATTTTCAAATGCCTTGAAAGCTCATCAGCATCTATTGCTTCGGGATCACTTTCTTGTGAAATCCTCACTGCCTCTTCAACAACCCATTGGATAGTCCTATATGTCCAAGACTCTTCCAATTCAACTTCACTGGGAGTTAAATTAATATAATTATAATTGAGCTTTTTATTTCTAAGAATGGTACTTAGCGTCTTTTTGACTTCATTTTCTAAGTCAATGCGCGGTTCACCTGTTTTGAATCCAATAGTTGTCTTATCCTGACTCTTTTTTACTTCTATATCTTTTTTCTGAATCTCTTGTTTTACTTTCTTACCAAGATCTCTAATTATTGCATCTGTGTATTTATTTATATCTTTATCGCTTAAATTTTTGCTAATAACAATTGAGGTATCTGCAGGCTCTTTGATAATATTCTCTTTAATATATGCAAATGAACTACCTATTGTGCTCAAAATTAATTGTCCGATTAATGCAAAAATCAATATTGTCTTCTTGAAACTGGCTGTTAATTCAATGGGCGATGAGGTCTTATTAAGTTCTTTTCTAAAATAGGCCTTCATCTCCTCACCTTCTGAAACTACCACTATTCCATCAGGATTATTATTTTCTTCTTTTAATATCCAAGTAGGTATTACTTTAAATGATTGGGCTATTTTATTCTTATTATTTTCACCAACTTCTTTTCTATAATCGTACAGCCTTTGTCTACGCTTTCCTTCAAGATAGGCTATTACTGCGATATCTTTAATTTCTTTTGGTATTCTAACAGCGTAAATTTTTTCTTCGGTATCGGCCTGTCTTAATCCATTTCTGAATATAGTTATTTCTTCTTCAATGCTTGAACTTGATACTTTCCTAGTTTCATACTGGTTCCCCACTAAAATTGCGATAGGTTGGGGTTTATTTAAAGGAAGGGCCCCTGCGAAGAGGGTCAGTACCCGGAGGAGTAGCCGGGCCTTCGCTGCGGAGCCCTTATTTATTAATTCCATTATTTTTGATGTTAATATATGAATAATATCTCTAATAATTGCCGGAACGAATGTTATCCTAAGGCCAATGATTAGAGGGCTGCTTGAGGAGCTGGTTTCTTCGCCCCTATTGTCTGTTAAATACTTGCGTAATAATCCAATAATTGCTGCTATTAAGAGGGCGGTTGTTCCATAATCTTCTGTCTTATTTTCACTTGCATTCCTGCCTAATTTTGCCAATGCCTCTTCTCTTTCTGACTTCAAAAATTCACTAATCTCATTTGATAATTCAATATCTTTTAGGCTAAGAATCTTATCGATATCTTCTAAGATGGATTTATACAAAAGATAGGAGAATTTTGCTTCAACTCTTCCTATTAATGCATCTACTAGGATATTCCTCAAAATATCCTTATCTTTCTCTTCAGCATTCATTAATTCTTTTTCTACCAAATTAATAACCCTATCAAAATAAGACAATGCATTTTTATCATCACCTTTTTCAAGACCAAGCTGACCCATTTTAAGAAGAATCTTGATTATTGTTCGTGTGTCCGGCTCTAACCACAAGGCTCTCTTGAAATTCAAATCTGCTTTTTTGTAATCCTTCAACCCTGAATAAAGCTCGGCTAACTTTGTCCTGAAATAGATGGCCTCTTCTTTGCTAAGCGATATGTCTGTAATAATCTGCTTTAATATCCTTATTGCCTCTTTTGTCTCGCCTTCCTTCTGAAATGCGTGATATTGAGCAACCAATTCAAACAACCTTATATTCTCCTCCACTGCCTTCAGATCAACTTCTGTAGGCTGATCTTTAGCAATTGTATCTTGGCTTGCTGGTACAGTAGTAGATATAACGCTAGTATTAATCTCTGTGCTTATATCTGCATAGACATTTGATGCTACAGGAGTTTTTAAAAGAACCATAACTAGTTGCGTAAGGACAATTATGGTATTTAGCCTTCTTGATATCGGGCTTGAAGAAACTTTTGCTTTAGGCAACAAGCCAGCCCTAAGATTATATATTGCACCGTTGCCACTGTTATTGCAGACATTGTCATCTCCGCCATGGCCAGCAACTAGGGTTATCTTGCTAACACCGGATTCCTTGAGAGTTTTTTCTAAGCCAGGAACAATCTCATCTCTAATATATGTGATTAATGCATACCCACTCTTATCGCTAGTTAGTCTCTTATGGAAGCTGTTTACGCTATCTGCCTCCATGATTACTGTATTTGGTAATCTAAGCCAAACATAAGTTCCCGGTACAGAAATCTTACCGTGGTTTGAAGTACGTTTGGTAACTCCGTTCTCATATGTATACATATGAGGATAGCCATTTACTTTATTTACCTCATCTAAATGCGTCTCTACAATAAGACTTAATTCAACAAGGTGCTTTAAATTCTCGTAACGTTTTGTAAAATAATCTATATTTTTATTATAACCTAATGCTAATCCTTTATTGACATCGGAATCTGAAACAAACTCGACTGGGATGCCTTTCTCTTGGGAAACCTTAGCTATGAGCTTGGTCAATAACTCAATGAAATCCTTTTCCATTATGACATTATCTTTAGAAGATCTCTCTTCTATCACAAGCATTTCATTAATTAAATCCTTTGTGCTTGCTGATTCCAAAGAAGTAGCTTTAGCTGACTTCTGCGCAGAACCAACCTTACTCTTTGCAATCATTGTCTCTGCTGATTGCGTAGTAGTTGTTGTTGGCGTAATCGTTGTAGTGGTTGCAACCTCTTCAAAGGATTTACCAATTGCATTTGCCAAATTTTCACGAGGATTGTCTAATTCGTAATACCATTTGTTATTACCCTCACCGCCATTCATCTTCTTTCCTTCTCCAGGAGCCAATAGGTAAGTTATATTGTCTGCAGTTACCCCGGCCTTCTTTAATTCTTCTATGGCTGAAACTATCTCTTCTTTGGCAATGTCTGTCTTTACCTGGGCAAGGACCATATCCAAAAGCTCTAAGGCCTTGTCAGAATTTGTTTCATACAATGCAAACCAAAGATTTACCACATAACCTATGAATTTACTAATTGTGCTATCTCTGTCAAATCCATTCAAATTAATGCCACTAGATAAGCTGCCCTGGCTACCACGCTGTCTTAGAAGTTCAGTGATATCGCGGTTATTCTTATCCGCAAGCGAGAGAATAGTCTTATAAATCTCGGGTTTTGCCAGAACTTTAATAAATTCACTTGCATCCAGATTAATTTCTTTAATCACAGACGTTAGTTTTCTTGCTTCTTTTATGGATATTACAACGGTTCCATCAATTTTTATTCCAAATAAATCTTCTACAATGCCAATTAAATCCTTTGTGCCATATCCTTTTTGATTTAGAATTGAATTTATCTTCCAGTAGCCTCTGCCAGGGATATTGACTCTACTATCGCGTGGAATGGCCATAATATTTATCCTTCCTGAATCAATAATGACTAACCGTAAAACATCTGCAAGGCCACTATCATCAATTCCTATAACAAGGTATTTACGCTGTACAAGAGTTTGTTTTACTTTTTGGATGTCTTGATGGATTAGTACAGGCTGGCTTGTTCTATGTAAAACTTCTTCTGGAGTTGTAGGACGCACGCTTGCTTCATTATTACTGTTGAAGGCAAAGAAGGACAATATAGTAGAGATAATGTAAGGAGCTGATACCATAAATACAATAGTGAAGAATCTTCTCCATGATCTCTTTGGCTGATGAGATTCATTCAGCTCTTTATCATTAATGGGCTCACCTAATTCAAATTCTTTTTCATCAACGCTCTGGATAACTTCACCCTCTTTATCCTGATTGGAGCTATCCGGTCCTTTCTGATCCCTATTAGAGCGCCAAATTCTATATATTTTGACTCCCAGGAAGATATCCAACAATAGTATAAGAGCACCAAAGATAGCCCGCGCAAGAGGATTATAGTATGCATTAATTGCGGATTCTTTAATTATACTAAACACTATAATGCCATCGGTTCTTAACTTATCAGACAGGCTAACACTTGTTTTTGTATCTTGTTCAGTTATTGTTTCTTCCTTTATTGGCTTTATTGTGGTATTAGTTGAATTCGTTGGTTCGGTTGTAGCAGTTTTTGAAATGACTGTTGTTGTAGTTGAAGGCTGAGTTGTGGTGCTTGTTGGCGCTATTGATGTTGTGGTTGTAGGTTGAGTAGTTGTGCTTGTCGGAACTATTGACGTTGTAGTTGAGAGTTGGCTTGTAGTGCTTGTTGGCACTATTGAAGTTGTGGTTGAAGGATTAGTTGTAGTGCTTGTTGGAGCTACTGTTGTAGGTTGGGTTATAATGCTTTCTTCTGGCTTTACTTCAACTGACTTCTTTGCTGCAACTTCTTCTGCTGGTTTTGTTACGGCTGGGATTACTTCTGCAGTAACTTGCTTTTCTTCTTCGATTATCTGACCGGTTAGTTTTGCTTTTTCCTCATCTGATAAGAATGTAATCTTAACCTGCTTGCCTTCATATAGCCACCATTTAGGAGCCTTCAGGTAAGGATTATCCTTTTCTAGCTTAAGTTTTATTTCTTCGCCTTTACTACCATAGATATTATTGCTCGTAGGTTCTACGCCTAAAATCTTTAATATATCACTGATAATTCCAGATAATGTATATTTAGCCTTGTTTGGCTTTTCGTGCCATGTGCCTGCATTAAGTACTACATCACCATTCTCTTGTTTATATTCTCCCTGATGATTTAATCCCTTTACGGCTTCAGCTTGAACTGCTGGAGGGCCTTGCGACTTTTCAGGAGTCTTTTCTTCCTTAGGTGCAATTTCTTCTTTAGAAGCAATGGCCTCTTCTCCCTTTTTCTGATCTTCAACAACCTTCTGTGCTTCTGTAGCTGCCGGCGCCTTTGAATCCACAACAGTAGTAGTGGAAGGAATACTTGTAGTCTCCTTCTTTTCCGCAGGCACTTCTGCAGGCTGATCTTTTGTTTCTTCTTTGTTAGCTTTTTCCTTAGGCTCTGCTGCAGGCCTCTTGTATTCAAAACCAACTTCAATATAATGTTCGCCGGTTTGGTTATTCCTAATTATTACGACTTTATCAATTCCAAGCTCATCAGAAGGAAGCTCCAAAGTCTTTAAGAATCCAGGTATCGCATTTTCTGCATCTTTAAATGAACCAAAAGGACCATAGCGGTATCTATTGCCTCCTATCCCAGTAAGTTCTGGCTTGCTCTCAGCAGCTTCCTGGCTGGCTTCGTTTGCTATGGTTGTTGTGCTCTCTGGAACAGTCGTAGGTGTAGTTGTCTCAATATTAGCTGTAGTAGTGGTTGTGGGCTCGGCTGTGGTGGTGGTTGTGGGTTGAACTGTGGTTGTGGTAGGAGCAATTTTTGCTAAGGATGGCTCAAATACAATCTTCTCTATCTTTCCATCATGTGTAATCTTATAA
>JBFZAD010000098.1:0-4086 GCA_041309125.1 Candidatus Omnitrophota bacterium | reverse complement strand
TAGCAGTTCTTCTAAAATGTTTGATAGGGATATTTCTATGGTGAACGTAGGTAAAAAAGATTCACAACCTGCAGAAGAAAAGCAATAAAAAATCAGTTTGCTAAAATAAAAACTTAGACATCTAATTAAAAAATTGTTATAATAATATAACTGGTAATCAAGTATAAAAACGCCACGGGGAAAGGTAATGGAATAAAATCTAATGGAAAGACGAATCTTTCCTAGAATTCTAGTTACAATACCTACTAAGCTCAGCCTTGGCAACGTATCTTCTAAACCTATCTGTAATGCTACCCTTCATAATCTTTCGAGGACGGGCGGACGGTTAAGTCTAGATCTGCCTAAAAATGACTTATTAGAAGAAAGACTATCTATAGTATTTCCTCTGGATAAAAATAAGGATTTTAATTCAGATGCCCAAATTGTCTGGACGGATATCCGTCAGGATAGGATAAAAGGACTTGGCCTTAAATTTGACTACGACGCAACAAATCAATTAATACTAGATGAATTAGGTTCATTCATAGAAGAACGCCTTCCGCATTATCTTGACGATATACAAAAGTTAAAGCCCATAAGAAGGCCTGGTTTCAGGCTGACTGATAAAGAGAAGATAAATCTGGATATCTTAAACTTCTTATGCAGAAAGAGTCCTACCTCCAAATCGCATATCTCACAACATACTGGACTTAACATTGTTACAATTACCAACTATCTTAAGAATTTTATAAGAAAGGGGCTTGTCTTGGAAAAGGGTTTAGATATCTCCTCTGGAGGTAGACGTCCAGAGTTACTAGAGCTCAATACCGATTATGGTTTTATTATCGGAGTGCAACCATGTCTAACTGAATTAAATGTAGTATGCATATTAGTTAATCTGGCAGGCAAGATATTATATCGCAATAGGTTCGAATATAGCTCTAATGCAGAAGAGATAGCTGATCGCATCGAAAGATTTATCACAGGCCTGGCCGTTGATCGTTCAAAGATATTTGCCATTGGTCTTAGCGCAGATACTGACTTGGATAATTTTGGGAGCGTAGCACTCCATCTTGAAAAAAGATTTAATGCGCCGGTAATGCTAGAAAATTCCTGCGCATGCAGCCTATTTGCCGAGATCAAGTCTAATCTTGAAGAAAAAGATATGAAAAGTTTCTTATATTTTGGCATTAATAATTCTTTGGCAATGGTGCAGGGTGAGGATCTTTTTTTGAGCCAAGGAAGAATAGGTTTTGATGATCAAAGGTCTTCTGATTTAAAGGCGCAGTTTTGCTGGCTTGATAAAGACTGCATCTTTAAGGCGTCAGACCTTCATTTTATGTCCAGTGATCCAACAAAGGTTGCCGCTATTCTGTCCACAAAGATCGCATATCTAGTCAATATCTTGAGCCCTGATGTGGTAATCCTGGGTAATGCAATAGAGAAATTTAGTCCGGAGTTAATTAAAAGAATAGATCATGAAATAAAAAGATGGGTCCTTCCAGATCTCGCCAAAAAGATCACTATAGTTACATCTAATATTCCACAGGATAGCGCAGCGCTTGGTGTGTGCAGCATGATCATTAGAGATTTCTTCACAAAGGCGTAGTACCTGCCCTTTAATCAAATTTATTAAGAATTAAAAATGTAAAATTAGAAATTGAAATGTGGTAAAATTTTGTCCATTGTTATATTCTTTTGTGTTATAATAACAAATATAGGAAATTTTGTAATTTTTTATTTTTCAAGATGATATTATTGATCGGACAGCTATTGAAAGAATAGTTTTTTGAAACAGGATATATTTAAAGCTTTAAAGGAAGTAGCCAATTAATAAAATTTATTAAAAAAAGATTGCAAATATAAGAACTTTATGCTATTTTAGAAAAAACGTACCAAAGTTATTATAACCTCATATAACATTTTAAGTTGCAACAAATAGGCGAATTTCTTAGGTTTGTTATTCTCGGAATTATTCTTTAAGGAGGAATAATGAATAAAAAAATAAACTTTATAATAATTATACTAGTCCTCTTTGTTGTCTTTGGCCTTGGTATGTCCATGATTTTATATAATGAGAAGATTAAGGCAGATAAGGCAATTGCAGCCTTAGTTCAAGATAAGGAAGCGCTGACTAACGAGAATCAGAAAGCCAGATCAGAGCTTATAAATGCAAAAGATAAAGAAAAAAAGTTAATAGAACAAAAAGAGACAATGGCGAAGGAATTGGATAGGGTAGAAAAAGAATTAGGAGAGCTTTCAAAAAAATATGAAACCGTTGAGAAGGAGAGAACAAGCTTGGCAGAGACATTAAAGCAGATGGGTGATAAGGAAAAACTTGGGCCAGGTAGGCAAAATACAGAAGCAGCCTCTTCTCAAACTCAAACCGGGACAACTCAACAAGACAGCTACTGGGCAGGAGTAATAAAAGAAAAGGCTTCGCTAGAGCTTCAATTAACTTCTTTAAAAGAAACAATAGAAGGCTTGGAATCAAAAAAGTCCGAGGCCTTAAATGAAAAAAAGCAGCTTGAGCTAGAATTGAAAGCAATAACTCAAGAGAGAGATGATCTTGGCCGTCAGCTTGATTATAACAGGAGGCTTGCAGATACCCTCTCATCAGATTTAGTTAGAGAGAAACAGGATGGCCAGTTGATTAAAAAACAGATAAATACCCTGAAAGAAGAAAACTATGTTTTAAGCAATCAGCTAAAACAGACTATGCAGGCTAAGTTAAACCTGGAAAGGAAGATTGAAGACACAGAAAAGCAAAATATCGATTTAACATCTAGGCTTACCCAGGCAAGCCAGGTATTGGATACAAGAGTTGAAGAGCTTCTAGATATACAGAAGGAGATACAGTCTTCTTCTGCTGGCTTGAGTTCCTCTAAAGAGAGCGTAGAACTCCCTCCTATTGTCGTTAAGTCCAAAGCAGAGGCTCTTTCGCAAAATAGGCAGGAACAAATGATGCCATTTTCTGAAACTAGCGTAGGTGATTCTTCTGCGGGATTTTTAGCTAGTATTGTTTCGATTGATGAAAGAAATAACTTTGTCATAGTTGATAAAGGTAAGAATAATGGTATAAAAATGGGCCAGAGGTTTGAGGTCTATAGCGGTGTAAAGAAAGTTGCTACTCTTGAAGTAATACAATTAAGAGATGATATCTCTGCGTGTGACATTACTTCTCGTAGCGGCTCAATTGCTGTTGGGAATAAAGTAAGATAAATATTTTAATTATATTTTAGAAATTTATATTTCCTTCCGGATTTTATAAAAACTAATCATGAGATCTTCGTCAAAAAAGAAAACCACAAAGCCAGGCATAGAGGATGTGGCGAAGTTAGCATCGGTATCTGTTGCCACAGTATCTCGAGTAATTAATAAACAGGGAACTGTCAAGGACTCTAATCGCAGTAAAGTAGAGGCTGCCGTTCGTCAGCTCAAATACAAGCCAGATGTGAGCGCCCAAAGACTGGCTAAGGGAAGCGTTAATGCAATTGGTTTGGTTATACCTCGTTATGAAGGATTGTTTTTCTCTTTCTATGCAATGGAGGTAATCCGTGGAGTTGGCAATGCCTGTGATTCACTGGGTATGGATTTGCTGCTTATGGTTACTGACGGGAAAAAGGGGATTAATTTTACAACTGTCGGCGGAGTGATTTTTGCAGATATATTGGGCAATCGCCATCAGCTGGATGAGGCGATACAGGCGGGTGTGTATCCAGTAGTGATTAATAATATATTAGAAGATTCTGCAAGTTATGTTGCAATTGATAATAAAAAAGGTGCAATACAGGCCACTGAATATTTATTGGGTTTAGGTCACAAAGATATTGCAATAATTACAGGAGATTTAGCTACTCAATCTGCCTCTTTCAGATTAGAAGGCTACAGGCAGGCCCTTAAAAATAAAAATATTCCAATCAAGGAAGAATTCATTTTTAAAGGAGACTATTCAAGGCGGTCAAGCAGAGAGGCGGTTAATAAATTACTTAAATTAAAATCTAGACCCACTGCTATATTTGCTTGTTCTGATGATATGGCTTTTGAGGCGGTAAACACATTGCTAGAAAACGGCTTAGAGGTACCTTTGGATGTTTCTATCATCGG
>JBFZAD010000097.1:0-4511 GCA_041309125.1 Candidatus Omnitrophota bacterium | reverse complement strand
CTCTTCCGATCTGGTAAAATTGACTCAAAGACATCTTTCGGCACAAATGAATTAATAAAGCAAGGTGCAAAGCCAATAACTTGTATTGAGGATATACTAGAAGAACTAAAGGAAAAGCTAGAAATAGAAAAAGAGGCAAGTAAGTCGGAAAGACAAGAGAACTTATTTTCTAAGATTAATCTAACTGAAGAGGAGAGCGTTATTTTACAAATCTTATCAAGTAGCCCTATTAATATTGAAGATATCTTTTCAATGACAAAATTAGATTTAGGTTCCATAATGAGGGTATTAATGCAATTAGAATGTAATCACATTATTAAACAATTGCCTGGAAAACAATTTGTTTTAACTAAGGGAGTTATTAATGGCGAATAATCTGGTTATAGTAGAGTCACCAACAAAGGAAAGGACTATAAAGAAAATTTTAGGGTCAGAATTCGAGATTGTCTCTTCAATGGGGCATTTGATAGACCTTCCTGCAACTAATCTTGGAGTTGAAATTGAGAAAGACTTTAAGCCAACCTATATGGTCATCCCTTCAAGAAAAAAGGTTTTGTCTGAGATTAAGAAATTAAGCCAAGATGCCCAAGTGATATATATTGCAACTGACCCTGATAGAGAAGGTGAGGCAATCGGATGGCATATAAAGCAAAAGTTAGATTCTGATAAGAAATATTTTAGAGTGGTCTTTCATGAAATAACAAAGAGTGCAATTAAAGAAGCATTTTCACACCCTAAGGAAATTGATATAAATTTAGTTAATGCGCAACAGGCAAGGAGGGTATTAGATAGGATAGTTGGTTATTATTTAAGCCCGCTTTTGTGGAAGAAGATTGCCCGGGGCCTAAGCGCAGGCAGGGTTCAGTCAGTAGCATTGAGGCTTATTGTTGATAGGGAGCGAGAGATTCAGAAGTTCATTCCTCAGGAATACTGGGAGATTGAAGCAGAATTAAGGAAAAAGAAGCTAGAAAAGAAGACATTTACAGCTAAATTGGATAAGATTGATGGACAGAAGATTGATATAAAAAATAAAGAGCAAGCAGATGGAATTGTCAAAGACCTAGAAGGAAAGAAATTTATAGTAACCGATGTCCAGGAAAGAGAGAAAAATAGATATCCTTCGCCTCCTTTTATAACAAGTACTCTGCAGCAGGATGGTTTTAATAAATTAAAGTTTATCGCAAAGCGCACTATGATGATTGCGCAGCAATTATACGAAGGAATTGAGATAGGCGAAGAAGGCCCGGTTGGTTTAATAACCTATATGCGTACAGATTCTACAAAGATAGCAAATCAGGCGATAGAAGAGGTAAGAAAGCATATATTAAGTCTTTTTGGTAAGGATTATCTTCCGGAAAATCCAAATGTCTACAAGGTTAAAAAAAGCGCTCAAGAAGCACACGAGGCTATAAGGCCCACATCCGTTGATAGAACGCCAGAGAGTTTAAAGAATTATTTAAGCCCAGAGCAATTTAAATTATATGATTTAATTTATAAAAGATTTGTTGCTAGTCAAATGACACCGGAGAGATCCCTTGTTACTACTGCAAAAATTGCAGCTGATAAATACGAATTCAGTGCATCTGGTAGTAGGTTATTATTTGACGGCTTTAGCGCAGTTTATAATATTCCTGAAGAGGAGAGAAATAAAAACGAGTTACCTAAGTTATCAAAAGATGAGCCATTGGATTTAGTTAAGCTTGATCCGAGTCAACATTTTACAAAACCGCCTGCAAGATATTCTGAAAGCTCCCTTGTCAAGGCCTTGGAAGAAGACGGTATCGGAAGGCCATCTACCTATGCCCCAACCATACAGACAATAGTTTCACGATTTTATACAAAAAGAATCAGGGGTTATTTTTATGCAACTGAGCTTGGGATGAAAGTCACAGATATGCTGGTTGAGTACTTTCCAAAGGTTATGGACTTAAAGTTTACTGCAGCTATGGAAGATGAGCTTGATGATGTTGAGGAGGGAAAGATTGTCTGGACTCAAGTTTTAAAAGATTTCTATGGTCCATTTTCAGAGAATCTTGATCATGCAAAAAATAATGTAGTAAAAGAAATTGTCTATAGTAATGAATTTTGTCCAACTTGCCAGAAGCCATTGGTTGAAAAATGGGGCAGGCATGGCAAATTCTTAAGCTGTTCAGGTTTTCCTAATTGTAAATTTTCTAAGTCCATAACAACAGGCGTCAAATGCCAAAGCCCAGGCTGTGATGGAGAACTCGTTGAGCGCCGCTCACGAAGGGGAATGTTCTATGGATGCTCTAAGTTCCCAAAGTGTAGATTCATAGCTAATAAGTTGCCTGGGATGGATGAGGATGATAAGGAAGATAGCGAATAGCGTATAGCGGGTAGCGTTTAGTACAAAGTTCTACGAGTTCAACGGGTTGGCGGGTTCAACGAGTTATATAGTGCATAAGTTAGGCGCGAATCCACGCGAATTCTTTACGAATCCGCGCGAATTAAATATTGTGTTTAGTGGTAGGTGTTTGGTGGTTAGCGGGAAACAGGGAGGGGGACACATGGATGATAATAATAGTTTAAAGAATATTATGAGCAAACCAGCTGGAATTAATATTTCTGCCGCATTAATAATATTATCTGTTCTGTATAGTTTAATTACGCTTTTTAGAAAACCTGCTCCTGAAAATTATGGTTTAGTTCTTTTTGTGAGTGCGGTTGTAAATTTATTATTAATATTTTCTGCTATTAGCATTTTTAGATTAATCAACTGGGTAGCAGTTATGTTTATGCTTGTTCTTTATATAGTTGTTGGAATTCTGGGCATAATGGGATTAGCATTAAGTGATAAAATACCTTCAATATTATTCTTTACCACACTAGTAGAATTATTTTATATGATAGGAATAGCCTACTACTTGCATCTTCCAAAAACAAAAGAATTATTCAAGGTAGGAAAACAGATTTCAGAGGAAAGGTATAGTAAGGAAATATCTTTGGGGCTTTATGTTCTTGCTGCAATATTCTTTATTTTTGGTTTTTCAAATCATGGCTTAATGACAGTTGCAGCCGTTTTGGCTGGAACAGCAGGAATCTTGAATACAAGAAATTAGTAATTCCTTAAATAAAAAGGTATAAGTATAGGAAGCGGTTGTTTGGGTTTTGAGCTGTTGAAAATAGGAGAGTTGTAGGCATATTGGAATAAATAATACTCGCGACACGAGACTCTCGACACGAGACTAAACTCGTTGAACTCGTCAACCCGTTGAACTCATTGAACACAGAGCTGCGACAATAAGATGCACAAATACATAGATAAATTCATAAGATACATAGAGATTGAGAAGAATTATTCTAAGCACACGAGTTTGAATTATTTGATTGATTTGAATGAATTTGCAAAGTTTATTGACCAAACTCCTGTGGAGAGCGTTGATTATCTTACGTTGAGGAGGTTTTTAGTTAATTTAAAAGCAAGGAATCTTAAGAATAGGACCATTGCAAGGAAGATGTCTACTTTGCGGGCATTCTTTAAATTCTTATGCCGTGAAGGATATCTAAAGAATAACCCGACCGTTGTCATATCAACGCCAAAGATAGAAAAAAATCTTCCTATCTTTCTAACTGAAGATGAGGTGACTAAACTTATTGAGGCGCCTTCTATTGAAAAGAAACAAGGCGCAAGGGATAGAGCTATATTAGAAACACTATATTCAACTGGAATGAGAATCAGTGAGTTAGTTGGATTAGATATAGAGAAAATAGATTTTATTTCAGGTGTGATAAAGGTCTTGGGAAAAGGAAGAAAGGAGCGATTAGTCCCAATAGGAGACAAGGCAATACGAGCAATCAGGGACTATGTTGAGAATAGAAAGCAAAAGACAAGCATAGTTTTTTTAAATAAAAACGGAACTCGCCTTACAGACAGGGGAATCCGCATGATGATAGATAAGTATATAAGAGTTACGAGTCTACGAGAAGACATATCGCCCCACACCTTAAGGCATTCATTTGCAACGCATCTATTAAACCGTGGTGCAGATCTACGAAGTGTTCAGGAGCTATTAGGGCATGCGAATCTGTCGACTACTCAAATCTACACCCATTTGACTACGGATAAAATAAAAAGCATATATGATAAGGCGCATCCGCGTGCATGATTTAGCGTTTAGCGTGTAGCGGTTAGCGATTAGATGTTGGTTAGAGATATTACTTTAAATTAAAAGAAGATGTAGCCCAGCACTAATTTGTTATTATCGAAGGAAGGTGTTCAAATTAGTGCTGGGTTAATTCGCACAGTGACTTATGTTCGCTCATTTCATTCGCTCCATAAGTCACGTGCTCATTAAAGAAAGGAGATACAATGATTGAAAGAGGAGAATACAAAGGCAAGCCGTTAGTAATCTTAAAAAGAACCGAAGATGACAAATATCCATTTTCCTTCGGTGTTAGCAAGGCAAAGTTGATAGTTGAAAATTTTGACGAAATAAAGAAATTCGTAGAAGAGAATTCTGGCGAATAGTTTGTCGCGAATCCTCGCGAAT
>JBFZAD010000096.1:0-6101 GCA_041309125.1 Candidatus Omnitrophota bacterium | reverse complement strand
ATTATAAGCAAACATAAAAATAATCCTCCCATGACAAATAGATGCGCTGAAGACCAAGCTAAATACCCGCATAAAATACCCCACAAAATACCCCAGAATATTTTGGAGGTCGAGAATATTTTCATGGTGATTATCCCCAAGAGCGGAAGCAGAAAAAATGGCCAAAAAGCAATATGAAGCGGGACCAATGAAAGACTAATCGAAGATAGGCAAAACATCGCGCTTCCGTAAAACGCGCACATTTTGTTGCCGCCCAAGTTTTTTATCAAATAGTAGGTAGATATCCACGACAGGAAAATAGCGGCCATGCCGGCCAAGCCGACTACTTGAAATATGTTGTTACTGATCATGCGTAATGGGGTGATGAGTAGAGAAACGCCCCAGGTCGGTTCATCGAACAATATACTGACCTTGTGGAAGGGATAGAACATTCTTCCTTCCCATATCCCCCCGGGGTTTAAGCCAAGTATCCTGGTAACTTGATTTTCAAGCCGGTAACGGAAAAACCAGTAGTCAAGGAATTCCGGCTTTTTAGATAATAATGAAAGCATCCAGGAGAACAAATCTGAACAGAAAAGCAGAATAAGCATTGAAATAATAAAAAATTCAGATAATTTTATGCATAATATTTTTTTTTGAATAAATTGTTTCATAGTTTGTTAAATACTTTTTTTAATATCGCATTAGCGATGTTTCTAGCCAGAAGCTCATTCCCCTTAACTGTACAATGGCCGAAATCCCCGGCAAACATATCTACAAAATATTCCTTATAGCCTTCTTTCCTTATAGCATCTTTAAATATTCTCTCGTTGTCCACAAAGATAATGTTACCCCTCGCCTCTTTCTCAAATATCTTTTTCAACGACTCTATGTTTTGCATTGGATACTGCGCACAAACCAATCTTATCCTCCTGCGATCTAAAATTTTTTTGAGCATGTGGTAATTATTGGCTGTTGTAGAGTTATAATACCCATCCTTAAGGTGATTAGCCTTTACACTATACTTATTAAATAACTCCTGGTCCCCGAGCTCCGATGATATTAACGCCAACCTCCCATACAAAAGCTCATTATCAGGAGCAAGTTCAATCGCTTTTTTAAATAACTGTCCTGCTTCACTAAATCTGCCTTCGCTACTATAAAGTACCCCTAATTCGCTTAATGTATTACTGTTATTAGGATTAACCGCGATGGCATTTTTAAGCGCTTGTTCTGCCTCTGCCAATCTCCCCTGATTACGGTAAAACGAACCTAATTCTAGATATGCAGCATCATGACGAAGATTGACCTCCAGGGCTTTTTTAAACATCTGCTCGGCTTCTATGTACCTGAGCCAATCAGCATAAAACCAAGCTAACTGGATATAGCAGGAATCATCATCGGGTTTAAGCTCGATAGCTTTTTTGCATAATTGTTCCAATTCTACAGATCTTGCTTGGTCACGGTAAAGATGCCCTGTTTGCCTGTACTCAAAATTATCGGCTGGATTAAGTGCCGCGGAGTTAGCGGGGCTACTTTGCGGAGCGCTGCAAGACAGCTCTTTGGAAGGCTGATTACTACCTTTTAATAGATTACCTTTTACTTCATCCAATTTATTTATCAAGCGCAGCCAAAGCAATCTGCTTAATTTATATACTTTAAAAGACCGTAAAAGTATCTCTTGTTTCGAGGGATTGGTAGTTTCAAATGGCAGATGGTTGCCGCTGTCATTTATCCCCATCATTGTAATGACCAGATTAGGCTGGTATTTATCAAGCTCTGCTTCCAGATTGGATACTATTTCGGTGGTTCTAATACCAGCCACACCTTTATCTATTACGCTAAACTTTATTTTGGGATTACTTTGATTTAAAATTTTTTCTAAATAAGGCGGGTATTGACCCTGGGTGGTAGATTCCCCTAAGCAGATGATGCGAAATGCGCCTTGTTTTTTAATCGCTTGCTGGTTTCTATGCTCCTGAATGTGCAATATTACAGAACCGCCTAAACGCAAACCTATTTCCATAATTACTATCGCCAGACAGAATCCGAATAAAACAAGAAAAATCTTCTGCAGAAGTAGATTTTTTTTGAGCATATTTTATTGCATTGAAGAATACCACGCAAAACTATATCCAGTTAGAATCAACTCCACTCGCCCCAACCGGATTTGAACCGGTATTTACAGGCTAAAAAGCCTGATCTCCCTAAACTTTTAACCTGGGAGGACTTGCGTATTTACTTGTATTTTATAGTCTTATACCAATCTGTCAATGGCCTTCCAATATTTATTAGTATCCACATCGACCATGCCAAACAATTTTTGATTCTCTTGGGGCGGATTATTTGCTACTCAACATAAACTTCTAACTTCTCGAATCATTTTTAACCGTAGCCTTTTTAGAGTCAAGTATCCGGGGTAACACTTATTTTGATATCTTCATCTAAGATGGCGGGCTGAATAACCATTCAATTTATCTATTGTTCTACATCGTAGTAGCCCACAGATGCCTCTGGGTCGGGATCTTCGTAAATCAGAGTATTTCCGTTATCGAGCTCTCCGATTTTATTCAATTTGACCATACTATCTTTGAGCAATTGAACATTTTCTGCGCTCCAGCCATCTATATGAATAACCCAATACTGGGCGCCAAAATGTCGCAACCGTTCAATTGCTTTAAGAGACAAGTTTTTATCTGGTGGAGCTAACATATTTTTATATGTAACATGGGGGATGTTTGAAGAGTATCCTCTGACATACGGTTTTTGGTAGTACAGACGCGAAAACAAAGCATAGCCAAACGAATTATTAGAAATAGTCCGCTGTTTACGCCGAGGAGGAAAAGCAGACATCTCCAGCACCGCTCCGTTGCCGGAGAGGTTTTTGAGGAAAACATCGGTTTCTCGGGGTTCCCAGCAGTAGACTGATAGATTCCGAAAATCCGGTAGTCGAGCAACTCCGGGGAATACTTCTAAAAAGGATACCAGCATGAATATCGCCGCGAAAATCTTGAATCTGCGGCTAGTTGGGTATTTTGATAAAAATAAGGCTACTCCTATTGCTAATGTAAAGGATAACACCAACCCCCATCTTGCGGTAGCCTGAATCCCGGAAAACCCGATAATCCGATATTGCAAAAAGGCAGTTGGGGAAGCAATCACGGATTTATTTGCGGTTAAATAGTAGGGGCCAAAAGCTACCAGTCCGAATAAAAACGCGCATAAAAGCAGAAAGAAATCTAAATGCTTTAGCGCTCCCCTGATCCTGTTACATAAAATATAAATAACTATTCCTGCCAGAATATAATATAAATAGGTTGTACCAACTGCTAAATTAGGCAAGGCTAATTGTAACGACTGAGACTTCACCACCAGAGCATGCATGTTTAAGAAAGCAAATAAGATAGGGATAATAATAGTAATTCCTAGGCCTAAGGCTAATTTTAAAAACTTATTCACCTTATGCTCAGGAATCGACTCTTTGAGTCTAAAAACAAAAATGCTCAAGGCCCCTAAGAGTAAAAGGATGGAGATTCCGAAGCTTACTTCTCCTTTGGCATTAGTTTTAAGATATTCCCAAAAAGGCGTCTTGGTGATAAGGTTGAATGGTACAGATGGCCAGCTTCTATAAAAAAGATTCGTCCAGTTGGAAGCATATATGAAAGGCGCGTCATACCCCCGCCTAAAACCAAAATCTTGATATGTAAAATACATATAACCAATCACAAGGCCTGCGATGGTGCAGACAAAAACCAATCCAACCAGCAATGTTAATATGGTCTTTTTTGATCGATTATTAAAAAATAAGTTCCACAAGATAAAAAGAAATAAGAATATTCCTCCCATAAAAAAGATTTGGGCCGAAGACCAGGCTAAATACCCGAAAACAATACCCCAGAAAACACCCCAGTACAATTTGGAGGTTGAAAATATCTTCAGCGTGATTATCCCTAAAAGCGGGATGAGAAAAAACGCCCAGAAGCAGTATTGTGACGAAATAAGTACCTGGCTAACACCGGATAAGCAAAACATCGCGGCTGCGAAAAATGCATATAGCTTATTCCCACCCAGATCTTTTACAAAATAATAAGTAAATATCCATGACAAAAATAATGAACCTGCCCCGCCTACTCTAAATATCGGGAAGATATTCTTAGTCAACATCCAGATCGGAGCAATCAACAGAGAGACGCCCCATGACGGCTCATCAAATAGCAGGCTAACTTCATTAAAAGGATAGTAGATTCCTCCATCCCATATCCCCCCGGGGTTTAAACCAAGTATCCTGGTGACTTGATGCTTAAGTATATAGCACTGAAACCACACATCCAGCCATTGCGGTCGCAACTGCATTGCGCCAAGGCAGTTTTTTAATATGCGCGACAATAAAAATAGGCCGGAAGCTGAAAGAATAAAAAATTCAGATAATTTAACCAATATTGCTTTATTGGAAATAAAATGTCTCATTGTTTTGGTTTTTTGAGATATTTCTTGATTATTATCTTCAGGGGCCATTTTCTTAAATTCGAGGTTTTTGCTGTATTGATCTTTGATTATACCACAAACAACAATATGAACAATCTAATAAACTAGTTTATGCCTGCATGCTATCAATAGACTCACCTGCAATCTACCCTATAGCCGACAAAGTATCCCTAAGGTACTTTTTCTGTTTTTGAGATTGTCTTACTACAAGCCTATTTACTTTTCAGTACAGCAGGAAACAATAAAAAAGGGCCAAACGATTAAGTCCAGCCCTAAGGAAGGATTGATGGGAAATTTAGGAAAGTTTCTTTTTTCGGTTAAAAAGCGCAGTAGCCATGCCGCCAATACTAAAAAGCAGCAGCGTAGCGGGTTCGGGTACTGCATTTACGCTCTGGGTCGGCACAACGAAATGAGCATAAGCATTCCCATTCCAGTTAGGGTTAGTCTGGTCAGCCGAAATTACCGCGTAGTTATTTTCAAGATACGCCAAATCAAGAGACGCTGCAGAAAGGGCATTAAGATATGCCTGCCCAAGGGTGACGGCCCTATCCGATGCCGAAGAAAAATACGGGACTATCCAAAAATACCCGTCGGTTAAATCTAAGGTATCTGCAGTATCAGAATTACATACTTCATATATCGCAAAGGCTAATGCGGTGCGGCCATCAGTCATACTATATCCGCTGTATCCGACCGGCTGCCAGTTGCGGCCCAAACCAACCGCAAATTGATCTATCAACCATGCGGCCCGATAAGTATTTAACTCGGTTGACAAACCACTATAGCTACCTGTCACCATATTCTGAGCCCTAGGGTTAATAAAGTAACCCATCGTAGTGCTGCCATCGGCTGTAGCTTGCCACTCGCCAGCGGCGCCCCCCTCATTAGCCGAAGCTCCGGAATAAAACCTCCAGCCCCAACGCTCGTTTAATCCATCAACAAATGTTAAATCCGTAACCGAAAAAGCACTCGCTTCTGTGCTTATAAAACAAATCAAGCAAGTAGCGAAGATTATGCTCAAGAATGAAATTTTCATAATAGCCTTTTGCATCCTGCCCCTCTCTTTTTAACGGTTAAGATCACAATCGCTGCTACCTTATATATCAAAACAGCAATTTCTGTGCCAATACATATATGTTAAAGTAACTATAACCACCTATGCCTACAGTATTTATGTACATGCTATTTTCTCCTTTTGCTCTCTCTTAATTAGCTGGCAAGAATGTTGATTTAATTAGACAAATGTTGTCAGCAAGATACAGGCTCGGGCATCCGCCCCGTATCATTTAAAAACCTCCCGGGAAATAGTAGCATAATTCTTTGAAGTATAAATACAGAAAGCACTGACCAGGTTAACCGGTCAGTGCTTTCTGCGCCTCTCTCTTAAAATAAAGGAAACACTTACTGGTAGCCCCAACCGGATTTTCCGCCACAGTTCTTGGCGGACCCGCCACGCTTTGTGGCGGGGAACCGGAAGACTTAATAGCCCCAACCGGATTTTCCGCCACAGTTCTTGGCGGACCCGCCACGCTTTGTGGCGGGGAACCGGAAGACTTAATAGCCCCAACCGGATTTGAACCGGTGTTTACAGGCTGAGAACCTGACGTCCTGGACCAGGCTAGACGATGGGGCCGAAA
>JBFZAD010000095.1:0-2620 GCA_041309125.1 Candidatus Omnitrophota bacterium | reverse complement strand
CCTCTTAAGGGAGGATTGACCTTAAAATTTGTATCAAAGGTTGATAAAGCCTCCTCACTAAAACAGAAATAATGAGGTGCTGTTTCGCAGGTTACCTTTATGCCCTTTGTTTTAGCACGAGCAATTATTTCCACGGACTCTTTACAGCTTACATGGGCAATATGTACAGGACATCTTGCCCTATGCGCCAAATCAATATCGCGTGAAACCCGTTTATACTCTGACTCTCGAGATATCCCCCGCAATCCTAATTTCGTAGAAACCAGGCCAAGATTAACCACTCCACTATTAGAAAGAGTCTTATCTTCACAGTGGCATATTACAACAATATTATTCTCTTTAGATTTCTTAAATGCCTCTAACATTAAATCTTCTCTATCAACGGAAGAACCATCATCAGAAATCGCGACAATGCCAAACTTTACCAATCCTGCTATATCTGTCAATTCATTGCCAAGGCGAGCTTTACTAATTGAGCCGCAGACAAATACATGGTTGTGCGCACTTTTATTAATGAGAGAGCTTAACAGCTTAATGTTCTCTGCGCTATCCATTGTAGGCCTGGTATTGGGCATCGCCAGACAAGAAGTAACTCCTCCTTTTAAAGCAGCTAAAGTGGCGCTTGAAATTGTCTCCTTATCTTCTCTCCCGGGCTCTCTTAGATGCACATGCATATCGAATAAACCAGGGACTACAATTTTATTTTTTGCATCTATTGTCTCTTGTGCATTTATCTTTATATCCTTTTCTATCTTTGAAACCAGTGAATCTTCAATAAAGATATCTAAGGTATCGTCAATATTATTTGCCGGATCAATTATTCGGCCGTTTTTAATTAATATTCTCATTTATTTCTCTCTTGAGGCTGGATCTTGTCTTGCGCTTGTGATACCAAAAATAAAACTGACATACGAACTGCAATACCATTGGTTACCTGTTCTAGTATTACAGAATTTAAGCTATCTGCTACTTCACTTGATATCTCAACGCCCCTGTTTATCGGACCAGGGTGCATTACAATAATATCTTTTTTAGCCTTCTTTAACCTGTCTTTTGTGATGCCGTAGTTTTTAAAATATTCTAATTGCTCTGGAAAGGCATCCTGATTATCGCGTTCAAACTGCATGCGTAAGACATTTACCGCATCGCTATCCTTTAAGGCCTCATCAATATTATTAGTAACCGTTACCCCCATTTCACTAATATTAATAGGTATGAGAAGCTTCGGCGCACATACAGTAACCTTTGCCCCTAATTTTGTCAAACCCCAGATATTTGAGCGGGCAACTCTTGAGTGCGCTATGTCTCCGACAATACTTACCTTAAGGCCGTCTATTCGGCCAAGCTTTTCCTTCAATGTAAAAATATCCAAGAGTGCCTGCGTTGGATGCTCATGCCAGCCGTCTCCTGCATTTACAACGCTTATATTCAAATTCCTCGCTAAGATTGCGGCAGCCCCGGAATAATCGTGGCGCATCACAATTATATCTGCCTTTAATGCCTCAATGTTTCTACCGGTGTCAATTAATGTCTCGCCTTTTTTTACGCTAGAAGTTTCGGTTGCTATATTTATAACGTCTGCAGATAATCTTTTTGCCGCCACCTCAAATGAAATACGTGTCCTTGTAGAGGGTTCATAAAACAAATTGACCACTGTTTTACCCCGAAGCGATGGTACCTTTTTGACATCCCGGCTTGAGACCTGCTTAAATGAATCGGCAGTTGTTAATATAGATTCTATTTCTTCTTTAGACAGCTCTTCTAAGCCTAATAAATCCTTTCTTGTCCAAATCAATCCTTGTTCTTTCTTTAAATTTGGCATCACTCTTTTTGTGTAATAATAACCTCATCTATGCCATCGGCCTCATCAAGGTGCACCTCTACAATTTCATCCTTTGAGGTTGGCATATTCTTACCTATATAATCCGGCCTTATTGGAAGTTCCCTGTGGCCCCTGTCTACCAAGACTGCAAGCTGAATACATCTGGGTCTTCCTAAATCTATTAATGCATCCAGGGCTGCCCGTATAGTCCTTCCTGTGTACAAAACGTCATCAACTAAAATAATCGTTTTGTCAGCAACATCAAAATCTATCTCTGTCTTTTGCACTACGGCCTGATTATTGATAGTGCTTAAATCATCTCTGTATAGGGTTATATCTAGGATTCCCAAAGGTATCTTTGAGCCATCGATATTTTCTATAAGCCTGGCTAATCTCTCGGCCAGGAAAATGCCGCGATTTCTAACCCCAACGATTGCAAGGTCTTTTGCGCCTTTATTGCGCTCTAATATTTCATGGGCAATTCTCGTGAGGATTCTTTCTATTGCTTCTTTATCTAGGATTTTGGATTGGGATGGCATGTTACCTATAAAATTAAACCCCGATTGTAAACAATCGGGGTTTAATATTTTACCTTATTATATTGCTGTAATTTTATCATTTTTTACCCTTTCCGGCCTCACAGGACCAGTTTAAAGGTTTCTTAATATCTAAGTGAGTATAGCACTGCATATTATTATTGTCAAGGGTAAACTTATTGTTCCCCTGGCCCAACAACAACAACAAACTCTCCACGAGGAGCACTTTTTTGGTAATATAATAATAGTTCTTCCGGGCTGC
>JBFZAD010000094.1:0-2547 GCA_041309125.1 Candidatus Omnitrophota bacterium | reverse complement strand
TTATGATTTTTGGGGTGAAGGAGTTCTTGATACTCAAGGCGTAGCTTATCGTCCTACAGGCAATGCGCTAAATTCTCGCTTAGGAACCCCTCATTTCGATCGCTGGGGGGAAACTGTTCTTGATTCTCAAGTAAGCATGAAAGCCGATGCTAATGTGACAGATTGGGACGTCTATTGGCAGTTAAAAAATGGTGGGGATGTTGTTGATGGCGCTAGCCTTCATGGAACACCTCAGCAGGATGATGCTGCTTATCTTGATGGATCCACAGTCCTTAGAGGATATATTTTCAATCCTATTCGTGAGTTTTATAAGATTCAGTTAGGTGAGACTATATAAAGTTAGCATTTTGCTCTTGGGCTATTATAACCCCAAGAGCAAAATAAGGTGCAATATGAGCAAAATAGCTGGATTTTTTGGGGATCAAATGGATCCAGATTTTCTTTTAGCTTTTGGAGAGGATTATCAGGATGTGATACCACAAAATGTTTTAAAGAAAATGATTGATAGGTATATGACTGATAAGTCTTTATGGGATAATCCAGAAAAATTAAAAGCGTTAAAAGAACAACTAGATTAATATGAATATGAACCTTCTAAAAATAACGATTAATAAGGAGGTCATATCATGGCCGTGAATTACGAGACAGAGACTGATACTTATACAGATGTAAAAGTTTATAAGCATAGAGCAACCGGGATGTTGAAGCTAGATCATGTTCCATTGAGAGAAGAAATTCTTTCTCTTACAATCAATGGAAACCCTGTTACTACTGAAGTCCCTATTGCAACAGAGTATAACTATAAAAGAGTTATCATGAGCAAAATGCCTTATATTAGCAGAAAACATTTACGCTTTCCTCGAAGATTTAAGCTTTTTGGGGAAAACACAGTAGTTATTCAGTATAAGTATAATAAGAAATTTTCTTAATCTAGTAGTATTGTCGTTTCCTGTTGGAGCGTGGATTGAAACCTTCATCCCTCCTGCTACTATGGTATGCTAAGGGCACCTGCCTTTATAAAGGGTGCCCTTAGCTAAAAAGGAATATTTTATGGACTTTAAGAAGATAGCTGAGATTGTTGTTAAATCTCAAACAGGCCCATTTAAGTATAAAGTTGAAGCTGTTGGGTATGGTTATGGGTATAGTAAATATCCAATAGAATTTGAATTTACTTCTAATTATGACATGGATAAAGGTGACTATGAACTTGAGCAAGTCCAAGAAGCAGCTCAAAAAAACATAGAAAGGCGAGGGGCATTTAAGCCTGGCCAATATAAAATAAAAAGCTTGATTAAGCTTAGTAATACGGAGACAAGAAGCAAATGGGCTCCATCAGGAATTCGCCACTATGGAAAAGATTTTTCTAAAGATGAATTAGACGCAATTGCAATGTTTCTCGCATTTCGAAATCAAGGCAATTGGTTATTAGATAAGAATGAAGGTATTCAACTCCTCAAAAAATATCTTCCAAATAAAGACCACAAAGGCCTTATTCGAGAATTAAAACAAGTTTCAATGAAGATTGAAGATGAGTCCAATTTAGATGCCATTAATAAAGAAATTGGTTATTGGAAAAATAAAGTTCAGACAGATATAAACGCTCTTAAAGCTTGGGAGAACTATGAAAAACAAGTTAACGAGGAATATGGAAATTAGAAAAATAGCAGAAAAAGTTGTTAAAGAATCTAAAGCTAATGATATTAGAGTCAATGTTTATGCTGCAGATGCGAAATTAAACATTGAAGTTGAAATGTCTTATGATGATGTTAAGCCTATTACTGGCGAAATAGGGAGACTGCTTTATAAAGATATAGACGCTGCTGATCAAGAAGATGTCAAAGATGCTAAATTAGCAGAAAAAGATGTTAAAAGAGTTATGTTTGAAGCCAATAAAGAGCTTCAAGATGAGTGCAAAGGGTTTATGGTAACTATAAAAGAGTTCCATAAGAACCTTTTAGATAAAATAAAAAATCTTCCATATGAAGAAAAGTAAAGGAGATATATTGTGTATAGCAAAATTAGAAAAATAGCTGATAATATCAAACAAGCGGCAAAGCCAACTGATGAAGAAGCAAAAGAACTTCTTAATAAGATTGATTGGAAATCACTTGAGGACATGATTAGTGCAGAAATAGGCGCAAAAATAACGTTAAAGATAGAAAATAAACCAGGCAGATATGATAAAGATAGAATAACATTCAAAAGCAACGAGAATTTGGCAGATAAAGCCGGAGTATTTTCTAATGCCGGAGTTTATAAGGAATTAAGAGTTGAAGATTTTGGAACAAATTTTATGGATGACGGGAACTTTATAGTAAACGTCAATTTTTATTGGGAATATTCGCCAAAAGCAGGTCTTGGGAATAATGGATGTGGTATTTTTAGAGCTTGGTTTGATTTTAAGACAAATAAATGGAATAAGGTTGCTCATTAAAAGGGAAGCAATATGAATGAAATCAGAAGAATTGCTAAACAATTGCAATCTAGCATAGGATATGAATTATATGCAAAAGGTTCAGATAGAATACAAGCGCAATGCGAACAACT
>JBFZAD010000093.1:0-4319 GCA_041309125.1 Candidatus Omnitrophota bacterium | reverse complement strand
TTTCTAGCAATCTGTCTAATCCTTCTTCTCCTTCGCCTATTAAAATATCGGCCACCAGCCTAGGTATCATCTTCTTCAGGACTTCCTCGGGGCCTTTTGTCTCAAAGGCCTTAATCCTATTTTTTTTCCTTGCCCAGAAGAAAATTGAGCTATCGCTACCTTCCGGATCATCTCCTGTATAATAAACAGAAAGGAATGCATCAAATCTATTCTTGACACCATCCAACTTCTCAATAAACCTGCTTGCTCCTTCATTTGGAATCGGGAATGCATCATAACGCTCTCTATCTGCATCTGAACATCTTACTCTCACAGGCAGCTTTCTTAACTTCATGATGAAATTAAGCCTCTGTGTAAATTCCTCAGGAGTGAATCTCTTAATCTCATTAATTCTTCTAAGATAAAATGCTGTTGTGCATCTATGTTTGCTTGTCAATCTATCAGAATCCATTGCCAGTATCTCAAGGCCCCATTTAGAAAAGGTTCTTCTCGTAGCCCGGGCCTTAGCTGGCATAATACAGACTGAATGGAGTATGGCAAAACTAAGTTGCCCTTTGTCAATCGGTTTTTTAGGATCAAGCACCAAATATCGAACTGCGCTATTCGATAGATAGAATTCAACCAAATCCTTTAGATATTCTTCAGGCTCATCAACATCTTTAATTTTCTTTAACTCTTTTAACAATTTTGGCACAAAATCAAATTTATCTCTTATTAATCCCGCTAAAGAACCTGCGCTTAAGACAGAGAATGCGCCGCCGCAACTAATCCACGTGGCAATTAATTTTATGGTATCCTTAGATAATTTATCTTTTCTTCCCAAAACAAGGGTGCTGTCAAAATCAGAGCTCCATTTATGCGTTACTGCATCTAGATAGTCTCTATGCTTATTTGATACATTTGAAATGGTTTTTTGCCTGTTCAGTAAATCGTGCTTATTCATATAGTTAACAATTTCAGGAATCAGTTGTTTCAGGTTCAAGCGTCGAAGCAGGCTAATAAGGAATTTATAATTTGCTGATTCTGTGAGTATATTTTCTGAGCCAAGAAGCTCTGTAATATCTCTCATAATTACTTCCAGAACCCCACGTCTTGCCATTCTTATAAGAGCTTCTACAGCTACGTTTTTCATTAGTTTTTTGCCTTCTTCTCTGATTACTTCATCGATAATCTCACTCAACGCCTGTGTTATCCATATACACTTAGATAATTTATGAGGATTCTCGAAGTATTTATTTATTACCTGTTTTGTCGTTTGTTTTTCCCAAAGAGGCTTGCCTGAAGGAGACTTTATTAAGACAATCGGAATTACAATTAACGCCCCTGCCTTAGACAATGCTTTTGCAGCAGTTACTAAGGAGGTCCTGGTAACTGCAATGTCATCAATTAAGATTACTATCTTATCATCAAGTCTTCCTTTAAATTCCATGACATCTTTCAGCACCTTGCTTCGTCCTTGTAAAGATGGGAAAGTTGTCATTGATGGACGTTTACGAGTTTCTATGAAGCTGTCATTTACAAATTCTATATTCAATTTTTTACTTACTGATCTCAACAAGGCTGTAAATGAATGTTCAGTCTTAGCCTGGAATCTAAGAGGCATTGAAGTTAATACAATTCTTGGATCCTTAAATAGTTCGGCATTTTTGAAGAGTTTTGTCAGGTATCCCTTAATGATTTCTCCTCTGCCAGTTCTGATTAAAAAGACCTCTTCGATGGTTTTTCTCGAAGGCCTTTGGAAAAGTGCTATCGGAGGATAGATTGGTATGACAAAGCCTCCTTTAATCTTTGCTTTTCTATTTAAATACTCGAAGATGCTAGGAATTCTTTCTTCTATATCGACTGCTGAAATATTTCCTCTCCATTTACAAACTCGGCATTCCTCAGGAGCTGAAAATCTTTCCTTCAATTGGGCAATTTTATCTAGAATCTTTTCAAGCGTATCTTTCAAAACTAATGAGCTGCTTGAATATTTCTCTTCGCCATTCTTTAATTGAGTTGGAGGCGTTTCATTCTGAATGTCTGACTTAGGAATAACAGAGTTAATCTTATCGGACAAATTGCCAACTGATACAATTGCATCTTTATAATCTAAATAATCATATATAATAGTCACTGCTGCCTCACCGATGCTAGTAACCCAGTAAGAGCTTCCATGTCCACCGAGACACTCTCCGGCCCATTCTTCCTGTTCTATGATTACTCTTTCAGTTATTTTTTCTTTCTTTTCTTTGATTAATATTAAATCAAAAATTCTTAATAAAGCTTTGTCATTTAAATTATCTGCTATCAGAGCTAATGGTACTCCAATTTGTTTAATAAATTTTTGGTAAGCAGCATGATATGAAGATTCAGATTTCCATCTAATCATTGAAAATCTCTCATGCCAAATTCCAGCTAATCTGTCTAATTTTTTAAGATACAAATCATAAAGTTTTAAATTATTTTTTGCTTTTCCTATTATAGGAATTACACCTTCTTCCAGCGTATCGCATGGGGCGATGCCCTTCTCAGCCAATTCGATTCCGCTTTGCATCGCTGATATAAACCAATTTTGAGGCAGATCTTTTGTTTCCTTATATAATTTAGGTATAATTATTGCAAAAAGACGAGCTGGAGATAGCTTATGACTTCTTGTCTCTTTTAATAAGCGATTAATTATCTCGGTCTTTTTATTGTCTATATTCTGTAGATTCTCATTAAGATATATTCCGGCAAGTTTTTCTAATGAAGATAGGATGATTTTGTATTCGAGGTTCGGCACAATATTAATGATAGAGGGGCCAACTAGAAATTGCGTTTTTACTTTGACATTTCGTCCTGTGCGAGAAAATAATTCTAGCAAAGGTAATCTTGCGCTCGAATCACCTATCTTGGCGAGACTTTCTGCTGCTGCTTGTCGGACATCAGAACTTAAATCCTGTAGCGTTCCGACTAGAGATTGTGTTGCATTTTTACCAAAATCACCCAAGGCTTTAGCGGCAGATAAACGAGTCAATGGATCCTTACTTCTCAGTCTCCAGTTAAACCAATTAATTGGGAATAAGATACGCCAGATAGCTAAATATAATCCTGCGGTTATTGCAATTGCTGATAATCCAGTAACTAGTTCTGCGCCAGTTATAGGAGAACTTGTATTTGTTCTATATGATTCTTTATCTAGGCTATCATTTATAATTCTAAATTTATCACTATTAAGTACGGTTATCGGCATAGCCATTGACGAAGATGCCTCTTCTTTGGCCTTATTCTTATTGACAATGCTCAAAATATCTAATAGGATTCTCTTGGCCTGGGCTGTATTATTATTGCCTAAATCTTTAAGCACTCTGCGTAGATCTGCATTAAGATTTTTCCAAATAGGAGTAGTAATAACTATGCTAGGTTTATTCTGAGCCCTTGCTTGACGTAGTGACTGGATAGCAAGAGGAGCAATAAGTAATCTTTCTAGCTCTGTATAGAATCTCCCGGATAAAAGCTCGATTCTGGCCTCATTTTTATTTAAAGTGCTTAGAGCGTCAAATAATATTCTTCTGGCTTGAGTAGAATTATTATCACCAATATCTTCTAAGGCTCGGCGAAAATCAACATCAAAGTTATCCCAGATAAGATCAGTAATCACAAGACCAGGATTATTATGAACTCTCGCCTGACGCAGGGAATCGAGAGTGGTTGGGTTGGATAATAATCTTCTAATTTCTACGTAGAATTTGCCAGAGCTAACCTGCTTTTTGGCTTTATCTTTATTCGCGGTACTCAAAATATTAAACAATGCTCTCTTAGCTTGAATTATATTGTTATTGTTTAGATCTTCCAATGCCAGGATGATATCTTGTGGTATGGATAGCCAGATTTGATCGGTAATGGCTAATCTCTGGATTACTTCTAGTTGTTTGGCCAACTGTTTGGATCTTACAGAAATCTTATTTTGCCTCTCATCAAGAGTTAACCTATTCCAGTCTTTTTCTTCTTTCTTGAGAATCTCCTCTGCCCAACGTGTATAGAATTCTTGTTCAGCTACTTGTAAACCTAACCAATAGATATCTTCTACTTGAGGAGTAGACTGAGACATCTCTGTTCTAGAGGCACGCAGGGAATTGAGAATGGTTGGGTTGGATAAAGTCTCTTTCAACTTATCAGTGTTAAATTTCTCATTAATGATTTTCTGGCCATCTTCCTTCTGGATACTGCTCAATCTATCAAATAACGCTCTCTTAGCTTGAATTATATTGTTATTGTTTAGATCTTCCAATGCCAGGATGATATCTTGTGGTATGGATAGCCAGATTTGATCGGTAATGGCTAATCTCTGGATTACT
>JBFZAD010000092.1:0-7864 GCA_041309125.1 Candidatus Omnitrophota bacterium | reverse complement strand
AAGGCAAAGAATAAAGGTATAATAAAATTTCACTCCCTTAAGACTGTTCTTAAGAACAAGGAGTATGTTGTATTAAATAGAAATGGTTTCGCAAGCATCAATGATAAAAATGGTAGAGAGTTAGAAAGATATGCAATTCCTCAGGGCGCATTATTAAAATATAACGACGGGGATGTTGTTAGTAAAACAGATATTTTCGTCAATTGGGATCCATACACCTTGCCTATATTATCCGAAGTAAAGGGAATTGTCAGATTCGAGGATATTAAAGAAAATCTAACCATACGCGAAGAAATAAATCCTATAACAAGGGTCTTAGAGAGGGTTGTCGTTGAGCATAAGCAAGATTTCCATCCCCAAATAATAATTCTCAATACACAGAATGAGGTAATCGGTATCTATCCTCTTCCAATAGGTGCGCATATTATGGTCAAGGACGGAGATGGTATTGAAGCAGGAGACCTTGTAGCCAAGATACCGCGGGTCGTTGTTAAAACAAGAGATATCACCGGAGGTCTGCCGCGTGTAGCAGAGCTCTTTGAGGCAAGAAGGCCTAAGGATCCTGCAATAATCAGCGAGATTGACGGATTTGTTGAATTTGGCGAGAGTAAAAAGGGTCAGAGGATGATTATGGTTAAGAGTCCGACTGGGATGGTCAGAGAGTATACGATTCCCCACGGAAAACATCCTAATGTTTACAAGGGAGATAAGGTTGCTGCAGGTCAACAATTAACAGATGGGCCTGTGGTCTTGCAGGATATCTTAAGTGTCTGCGGTGACAAGGTGCTTCAGGAATATCTGGTCAATGAAGTCCAGGAGGTATACAGGCTTCAGGGTGTTAATATAAACGATAAACATATTGAGTTGATAATAAGGCAAATGCTTAAGAAGGTCAGGATAAAAGAGCCTGGAGATGCAGATTTTCTTATAGGTCAATATGTTGATAAGTGGATCTTTAAGAAAGAAAATGACCGCGTAAGAAAGTCTGGCGGCAAACAAGCTCAGGCTATTCCATTATTGTTAGGAATAACCAAGGCATCTCTTACAACTGAGAGTTTTATATCTGCGGCAAGCTTTCAAGAAACTACAAAGATATTAACAGAGGCTGCTAGCTCTGGCAAGAAGGATGGATTATTTGGCTTGAAGGAGAATGTTATCGTAGGGCATCTGATTCCTGCAGGTACGGGTTTTAAAACTCACAGAGAGGCCCAGATTGAAAAAATAGGTGAAGCTGTCCAGATTCAGGAAGAAAAGATGGCAGTTACCGCAGTCGGGACAGATGAAAATAAATAATTAAAATCGAAAATGCCAACAATACAACAGTTAATCAGAAGAGGAAGGATATTAAAGAGAAAAAAAGGTAAGGCACCGGCCTTAAAGAATTGTCCGCAGAGAAGAGGTGTGTGTACTCAGGTAAAGACAATGACGCCTAAAAAACCAAATTCAGCTTTAAGAAAGATTGCAAGGGTGCGCTTAACAACCGGCATCGAGGTGACCTCCTATATCCCAGGTGAAGGTCACAATCTACAAGAGCATTCGATTGTTTTAGTCAGAGGTGGTAGGGTTAAGGATCTACCAGGAGTCAGATATCATATTGTCAGAGGAACGCTTGATACATTAGGCGTAGCAAACCGTAAAAAAAGCCGTTCAAAATATGGTGCAAAATTAGCTAAACAACAACAAAAATAAAGTTAAAATAAACCATGAGAAGAAGAAGCGCAGAAAAAAAATCAGTAATTGCCGATCCAAAGTTTAACAGTAAGGTTGTTGCTAAGTTTATAAATATGGTTATGGTTGAAGGAAAAAAGGCTGTTGCAGAAAAGATTGTATATAATGCATTGGACTTGGCTAAGAATAAGCTCAATGAGCCCGATGTTTTGAAGATATTCAATAAGGCCCTTGATAATGCAAGGCCGCAATTAGAGGTTAAACCAAGAAGAGTTGGTGGTGCAACATATCAGGTTCCGATTGAGGTGAGGCAGGAGAGAGGCGCTTCAATAGCTATGCGTTGGATACGTGATTTTGCCAAAGCAAAAAAGGGTAAGCCAATGCAGGAAAAACTTTCCGATGAAATAGTTGCTGCTTTTAAGGGAGAAGGCCCAGCTATAAAGAAGAGAGACGATACCCATAAGATGGCAGAGGCTAATAAGGCATTTGCGCATTTCAGGTGGTAAGTGAGGACACAAGTTATGGAGTCCCGAACGGGACGACATAACTTGTAAGACCGAACTTACCCAGCACTAATTTTGTATATGAAAATATTCGCAAAATTAGTGCTGGGTTAATTCGCACAGCGACTTATGTTCGCTATCGCTCCATAAGTCGCGTGCTCATTAAAAATGAAAACAGCTCAATTAGAAAAACTACGTAACATAGGAATAATAGCACATATAGATGCTGGCAAGACCACAACTACAGAAAGAATTTTATTCTATGCCGGCAAGACCTATAAATTAGGCGAGGTTGATGAAGGAACTGCAACCATGGACTGGATGACACAAGAAAAAGAGCGCGGCATCACGATTACTTCTGCTGCCATAACTTGTTACTGGAATGATCATCAGATAAATATAATAGATACGCCCGGACACGTTGACTTTACAGTAGAGGTTGAGCGTTCATTAAAGGTATTAGACGGGGCAGTTGTGGTCTTTTGTGCCGTTGGAGGAGTTGAGCCGCAGTCAGAAACAGTTTGGCGCCAGGCAGATAGATACCTTGTTCCAAGAATTGCATTTATCAATAAAATGGACAGAGTTGGCGCAGATTTCTTTTTATGCATTGAACAGATCAAGACAAGGCTAGGTGCAAATGCAGCTTGTGTTCAATTGCCGTTGGGCACACAAGAGAATTTTAAGGGAGTCATTGATCTTATTTCTATGAAGGCCTATGTATATAAGGATGAAGAAGGCAAAGAATATGAAGAGTCAAGCATCCCTGCAAGCGAACTGGATTTGGCAAAAAAATACAGGGATATACTTTTAGAGAAATTATCAGAGGTAGATGATAAAATAATGGATGCTTTTTTACACGGAAAGACCATAGACAATAAAACAATACTTGATACGATCAGAATGCATACCATCAAAAATCGCTTTGTGCCGATTCTTTGCGGTTCTGCTTTAAGAAATAAAGGGATTCAATTCCTGTTAGATGCAATAGTGAATTGGTTTCCCTCTCCAATTGATATGCCTGCAATAAAAGGATTGGACCCTACAAATGGTTCATATGAAGAAAGAACTGTATCTGATGGCTCAGGACTATGTGCGTTAAACTTTAAAATTGCCACAGACCCCTATGTAGGTAAGCTCAATTACGTTAGAATATATTCAGGCATGCTTAAGACAGGCACAACCGTTTATAATGCTACAAAAAGAGCTGAAGAGAAGATTACAAAATTATTAAGAATGCATGCCAACAGGCAAGAAATAATACAAGATGCTTCTACTGGTGAGATAATTGCATGCGTTGGTTTAAAACAGACAACCACCGGAGATACACTCTGTGAAAAAAAATCCCCTATACTGCTTGAGGCAATAAAATTTCCAGAACCGGTAATATCGCAGGCAATTGAACCAAAGGTCAAGGCAGACCAGGAGAGGCTTATTGAATCGTTAAGAAAGATTGAAGATGAAGACCCATCATTCAGAATGAGATACGACAAAGAGACGGGCCAAACTATAATACAGGGCATGGGGCAGTTACATTTAGAGATAGTCGTTGATAGGCTTTTGAATGAGTTTGGCGTTGCCAGCAAGGTAGGCAGCCCACACGTTGCTTACCGAGAGACTATTTCAAAAAAGGTTACCTCAACGGGAAAATTTATTCATCAGACAGGCGGACGTGGCCAATACGCACATGTAGTCATAGAGATGGGGCCTCAAGATACCCATGGTAAGGGAATAACATTTGAAAACAGGATTAAATCTGGCGCAATACCCAGAGAGTTTATACCCAGCGTCAAAGAGGGTGTATTGAATGCCTGTGAAAGCGGTGTCCTGTCAGGCTTTACCGTTACGGATGTGGAGATTACGCTTGTTGACGGAAGCTTTCACGAAGTAGATTCTTCCGAGCTGGCTTTTAAGATGGCAGCTTCCATTGCCTTTAACGACGGTATGAGAAAGGCCAATCCAATTCTCTTAGAACCTGTAATGGATATGGAGATAACTGTCCCTGAAGAATATATGGGATATGTAGTCTCTGATTTAAACTCAAGGCGCGCTAAGATTATTTCTCTTGGACAGCGTACAAACGTAAAGGTTATACGTTCGGATATACCCCTATCAGAGGTATTTAATTATGCGACTACTTTACGTTCTTTAACCCAAGGCCGCGCCTCTTATGTAATGGAGCCCTCTCATTATGCAGAGGTGCCTTCACATATTGCACAAAAGATAACTTTTCATAGTATACCGGCTTGATTTTTCTCATTATGATTTTAGATCGTCAATTTGTGAAACTTAAAAGGAGGTAAAAATGGCAAAAGAAAAGTTTGTAAGAAGTAAGCCACATGTTAATATCGGAACTATAGGACACGTTGATCACGGTAAGACTACTCTCACAGCAGCTATAACCATGGCATTAAGCAAAAAGGGTCTTTCAGAAGTAAAGACTTATGATCAGATTGATAACGCACCTGAAGAGAGAGAGCGCGGAGTTACAATAAATATCTCTCACGTTGAATACCAGACTGACTCAAGGCACTACGCACATATAGACTGCCCGGGTCACGCCGACTATATCAAAAATATGATAACAGGTGCAGCACAGATGGATGGTGCGATACTGGTAGTATCTGCAGCAGACGGCCCAATGCCCCAGACAAGAGAACATATACTTTTAGCTCGTCAGGTAAATGTCCCTGCAATGGTAGTGTTTTTAAACAAGGTTGACATGGTTGAAGACAAGGAGTTGATTGATCTTGTTGAGATGGAAGTGCGAGAGCTGTTGACAAAATACAACTTTCCCGGCGAGAAAACTCCTATTATAAAGGGGAGTGCCTTAAAGGCAATGGAAGCCGCGGGAGATCCAAATAACGAATATGTAAAGGCAATCCTAGATTTAATGAAGGCTGCCGATGATTTTATACCTCTTCCGAAAAGAGAGCTTGATAAGCCATTTCTTATGGCCTGTGAAGATGTGTTTTCTATTTCTGGTAGAGGCACGGTAGGCACGGGTAGAATTGAAAGAGGTAAAGTTAAGGTTGGTGAGACAGTTGATATTGTAGGCTTAAGGCCAGAAGTTGGAAAAACTGTTGTAACCGGAGTAGAGATGTTTAGAAAAGAATTAGACGAAGGCCAAGCTGGAGATAATGTCGGGCTTCTTCTAAGAGGTATTGATAAAGAAGGGCTTGAAAGAGGGATGGTCTTAGCAGCACCTGGATCAATTACGCCGCATACAAAGTTTAAGGCACAGGTTTACGTCTTGACAAAAGAAGAAGGCGGAAGACATACTCCATTTTTTAATGGCTACAGGCCACAATTTTATTTCAGGACAACGGATGTAACAGGAACTTCTAAGATGCCTGAGGGTATTGAAATGGTAATGCCAGGAGATAATGTCCAGCTTGAAATTGAATTAATTACACCTATTGCTATGGAAAAAGAGGTCCGTTTTGCCATACGTGAAGGTGGACACACAGTAGGAGCGGGAGTTGTATCAGAGGTTATTAAATAATATTTAGGTTAGTTTAAGTTTAAAAAAATATGGCGACACAACCACAAAAAATAAGAATAAAGCTCAAAGGCTATGATCATCGCCTCTTAGACCAATCTGTCCAAGAGATTGTTGATACGGCTAAGCGTCACGGCACCAAGGTTTCAGGCCCAATACCTTTGCCTACCAAGAGCGAGGTTTATACGGTGTTAAGATCTCCTGTAATAGATAAAAAATCTCGCGAGCAATTTGGTATAGCAACGCATAAGAGACTGCTTGAGCTGTTGGAACCCACTGCAAAGACAATCGATGCGCTTCGAAGACTGAATTTGCCTGCAGGGGTTCATGTTGAAATAAAATAAAATTAATATGGCTGCTCTAATTGGTAAAAAAATTGGAATGAGTCAGGTATTTGATGACAAAGGTAGCCTTACCCCAATTACTATAATTGAGGCAGGGCCGTGTCTAGTTATTTCAAAGACTGACAATAAGGTTAAACTTGGTTATGGCCAGGTAAATGAAAAAAGGTTCAAGAAACCCTTAGCCGGATTTTTTAAAAAGAATGGCCTGACGCCAAAAAAGCTCATAAAAGAATTTAAGATTACCAAGGAACAAAGCTTTCAGGTTGGCCAAGAGTTAAAAGCAGATGTATTTAAACCTGGAGATTATCTTGATATAGTAGGTATCTCAAAGGGTAAGGGTTTCAAGGGTGGAATTAAGCGCTGGGGTTGGAATGGAGGTCCAGAGAGTCATGGTTCAATGTCTCATAGAAGGCCAGGCTCTATTGGTTCAAACACTACACCAGGTAGAACATTCAAGGGTCATAGAATGCCAGGTCACACAGGTGCAGCACAAATCACAGTTCAGAATTTAAGAGTTATAAGGGTTCAGCCAGAGCATAATCTACTGGCTGTAAGAGGTGCTGTGCCAGGATTCAATAATAGCATTTTGATTCTTAAGACTGCTTTGAAATTGCCTTTTGGAAAAAAAGAAGTTGTTGAAGTGCAAGGTGAAAAACAGCAGGATAAAAAGGCTAAGCAAGCAAAGCCTAAGAAATAATTATGATGAAAAAGACCACTGATCCTAAAATAAAAGGTAAAGAGAAACCAAAGACTATTTCTGTTTTTGATGCTTCTGGAAAAGAAATTGATCAGATAAAAATCAATGAAGATTTATTTACAATTGATATTAATGGAAAAGTGCTTTACCAGGCTGTAAACATGTATCTGGCAAACCAGAGGCAGGGCAATGCAAAGACGAAGACGCGCAAGGAAGTTTCTGGAGGAGGAATCAAGCCATGGAGGCAGAAGGGTACTGGCCGTGCAAGGGTTGGTTCTATACGTTCTCCTCTCTGGAGGCATGGTGGAATAGTATTTGGACCCATTCCAAGAGATTATTCTTATGATTTACCTAAAAAGGTAAAGACACTTGCATTAAGAAATTCAATAGCTTCTAAAATGCTTAACTCGAATTTAATTGTGGTAGATGAGATTGATATAAAAGAGCCAAAGACAAAACATATAAATGCAATGCTTGAGGGCTTTAAAATAAATGAAAGTTGTCTTCTGTGTACTACCACTCAAGATAAAAATATATATCTGGCTTCTAGGAATATACCGAATCTGACATTTAAGATTGCCAAGGATGTAAATGCTCTGGATTTAATGAGAAATAAAAAATTATTAGCAACTAAAAAGGCCTTTGAACTTCTCTGTCAAAGAGTAAAAATTTAACACAGATGCAAAAAACTTCTTACGAAATCATAAATTCAATATTGCGTACTGAAAAGGGTACTAATTTAGAATCCGACAGGAAATACATATTTAGCGTGGATATAAATTCAACTAAGATTCAGATAAAAAAGGCGATTGAAGAAATATATAAGGTGAACGTAGAAAATGTAAATTGTATGATCATGCCTTGTAAACCAAAAAGGGTCAGGATGCAACTTGGACGGACACAGCTTAGGAAAAAGGCAGTAGTTACCTTAAAAAAAGGTCAAAAAATAGAAACAACTTAAAATGGCTCTAAAAAAATTCAAACCATATACAAGTTCCAGGAGATATATAACCAGCTCTGATTTTTCAGATGTTACAAAAGATTATCCTGAAAGGTCACTTATCAAGCCTCTGAAAAAGAGTGGCGGAAGAAATAGCTATGGCAGAATAACTACCAGATTTCGCGGCGGTGGCCATAAGAGGATGTATAGAAT
>JBFZAD010000091.1:0-5612 GCA_041309125.1 Candidatus Omnitrophota bacterium | reverse complement strand
ATTCTATCAAAGCATCCAAAAGTAGATATTACGTGTTTGGCTGGAAAGATAGAAAAGCCTTGCAAGATCTCTCAAATGTTTCCTTATCTAGAGGGATGGCTTGATTTGGTTTGCGATGATTATGATTCACAAGTCTTAGTAAATGCTTGCGATTTAGTATTTTTGGCACTTCCGCATAAGGTTTCAATGGATTTTGTGCCAGCATTAATTAAAGCTGGGAAAAAAGTAATTGATTTAAGTGCGGATTATAGATTTTTGGATATCTCCCTTTATGAGAAGTGGTATGAATTAGAACACAAAGATAGGAAGAATGCGAAAGGTGCAATCTACGGGTTAGTTGAGATCAACAGAGATAAGATAAAGAATGCTAATTTGATAGCAAATCCGGGTTGCTATCCAACTGCAGCAACGCTAGGGCTTGCTCCAATCTTGAAGAAGAAAGATTTCAAGTTTGAAAGGGTGGTTGTTGATGCAAAATCAGGCTATAGCGGCGCAGGCCGTATATTTGATAAAGATTTTTTGCAAAAGAATATATTAAGTAATTTTAAGGCATATAAAGTTGAAGGACACAGGCATTCGCCTGAAATTGAAGAGCAACTATCATTGCTAGGTAATAGAAAAATAAGCGCTTGTTTTGTGCCGCATCTGTTGCCGGTTGAGAGGGGTATTCTTGAAACTATATATGTCTCAGGCTTCAGGCCTCAGACTACAAGCTTCAAGCTTTTAGATCTATACAAGGAATTTTATAAGGGAGAAGCTTTTATCAAAGTGTTAGATGAAGGGAAATTCCCTGAGCTTAAGGATATACAGAATACGAATTTTTGCCATATAGGGGTAGGAACTAATCAGGATAATATTGTGATTGTAGTAGCTATTGATAATTTGATAAAAGGTGCTTCGGGGCAGGCTGTGCAGAATATGAATGTTATGTATGGGTTTGATGAGACAGAGGGTCTATTGTAAGCAAGAATATTATGAAGATAATAAAGGGTGGGATAACGGCGCCAGTGGGTTTTTTGGCAAATGGAATTAGCTGTGGAATAAAAAAGGGTAATAAAAAAGACCTTGCGCTCTTATATTCCACTGTTAAGGCTAAGGCAGTTGCAGCATTCACATCAAATCAGATTCAGGCTGCTCCGATAAAGGTTAGTAAGAGTAATATAAAGAATAATGCTGCCCAGGCAGTTATTATAAATAGCGGTAATGCAAATTGTTTTACCGGAAATATCGGAATTGAGTATTCAAGAAAGACTACTGAGCTTGTTGCAAGGAGCTTAGGAATTGATAAGGCAGATGTCCTGGTTGCTTCTACGGGAATTATTGCAAGGCCTTTGCCTTTTACAAAGATTAAAAATGCATTGCCAAGTTTGATATTAGGTTTAGATAAGAATAAATCTCATGATGCATCTTTAGCAATACTGACAACTGATAAATATACAAAAGAGATTGCCTGTGAAATTAATATTAAAGGTAAAAAGGTTAAAATAGGCGCTATGGCAAAGGGTGCTGGTATGATTTACCCTGATTTTGACCATGCTACTATGTTAGCGTTCGTTACTACAGATGTTGACATGGAATTAGGATTAATAAAGACTGCATTTAAAGAGGCAGTGAAACAATCTTTCGAATGTATAAGTATTGATGGATGTCAGAGTACCAATGATTTTGTAGTAATGCTAGCAAACGGACTCAGCTTCAACAAGAGGATTTCAGCAAGAGAAAAGGATTTTATTAAATTTAAAGATGCGCTTGATTTTGTTTGTCAGTATCTCGCGAAGTCAATAATCAAAGATGCAGAAGGTGCAACAAAGTTTATAAAAATTAATTGTACTGGCGCACGCAAGGAGAAGGAAGCTAAAAAAATAGCATTTTCAATAGCAAATTCAGCACTGTTTAAGACTGCGATAACGGGTGAGAATCGCAATGTAGGCAGGGTTATTGCTGCAGCAGGTGCCTGTGGTATAAAGTTAAGAGAAGATGATTTAACTATGAACATGAGTGATTTAAAAAAGAAAGAAATTAATGTAGAGGTAAATTTAAACATGGGTAAGGCAAGCGCCTGTGTATTTACTTGTGATTTATCAAAGGAATATGTAGATATTAATGCAGGGTATAGTTAATTTAATTAAAGAGAGGATTCTACAATATGCAAGAGGCTATTAGAAAGGCAGATGTTTTAATTGAGGCACTACCATACATAAAGTCATTTCATAGGAAATTAATTGTAATAAAATATGGTGGCAGTATTTTAGGCGATGAAAAGATAAGAAAGGGTGTATTAGAAGACATTGTTTTCTTAAGCTATATGGGCCTTGAGCCTATTTTAGTTCATGGAGGCGGTCCTAACATATCAGACCGTATGCGCACAGAAGGGAAAAAGACTGAATTTCTAGATGGTATGCGCGTTACCGACACCGCAACACTAAAGATAGTAAAAGAAGAGCTCACTAATTTAAATAACTTAATTGTAGAGGAAATCAAAGAACTGGGAGGCCAGGCCATATCTGTAAATCCTACTCAAGATGATTGCATAAAGGCAGAAAAAAAGAAGGCAGAGATAGATTTAGGCTTAGTTGGAGAAGCTAAGGAAGTAGACGTGGAATATTTTAAAAAGCTTTTACAGAAAGGTTTTATTCCGGTTGTAAGCCCTATGGGAAAGGGAGTAGGCAATAAAGTCTATAATATAAATGCAGATGAAGTAGCTAGCTTTCTGGCAGCAGAGCTTGAAACTGAAAAGCTAGTCTTGCTTACAAATGTCAATGGAGTTATGCGCTCAAATGCAGAGCCTAATTCTTTCATTTCAACCTTGACTATCAAGGAGGCCTCTGATTTGATTAAAGAAAAGGTAATACAATCGGGTATGATTCCCAAAGTAAATGCCTGCATAGATGCCTTAAAGAAGGGTGTTAAGAAGACTCATATGATTAATGCCTGTATTCCTCATGCCTTGCTACTTGAGATTTTTACTGATGAGGGGATTGGCACGGAGATAGTTAATTAAGAGAGGGCACAACTTATGGAGGCCGTAGGCCGACATAAGTTGTATGCCCGAACTTACCCAGCACTAATTTTGTATATAAAAAAAATCGCAAAATTAGTGCTGGGATAAATTCGCACAACGACTTATGTTCGCTCACTTCGTTCGCTCCATAAGTCGTGTGCTCATTTAACATGAAACTAGAAGAACTATATACTACTTATAAAGAAACAATAATGCCAACTTATACAAAGACGCCCTTGGTCTTTGTAAAGGGTAAGGGAAGCTATATGTGGGATATACATGCAAAAAAATATCTGGATTTCTTTCCTGGCTGGGGTGTAAATAATGTAGGCCACTGCCATCCAAAGGTATTAGCAGCAATAAGAGATCAGGTTGGCAAGTTAATCTTTATTCCAAATAATTATTATCATATCCCACAGGCAAAGCTTGCAAAAGAGATTGTTTACTGGAGTTTTCCTTCTAAGGTATTTTTTTGTAATTCCGGAGCAGAGGCTAATGAAGGGGCGATAAAGCTCTCCAGGATTTTCGGTAAGGGAGAACGACACGAAATCATAACATTTAAGAATTCTTTTCATGGAAGGACATTTGGGGCATTGAGTGCAACTGGACAAGAGAAGTATCAACAAGGGTTTACGCCTTTGCTCGAAGGCTTTAAGATTGTGGAGTTTAATAATATAAATGAGGTAAAAAAAGCGCTCTCACAAAAGACAGTTGCTATAATGCTGGAATTAATTCAAGGTGAGGGTGGGATTAATGTAGCAGATAAAGATTTTGTAAAAGAATTAAGAAGTATATGCGATCAAAATAAACTGCTTCTTATTTTTGATGAGGTTCAGACAGGTATGGGTAGGACCGGCGAGATGTTCTGTTTTAAAAATTACGGGATAGCTCCTGATATCATGACGCTGGCTAAGTCTCTCGGAGGAGGCCTGCCTATAGGTGCAATGGTAGCAAGAAAAGAGATTGCAGATACACTGCAACCCGGTATGCATGCCTCTACATTTGGCGGAGGGCCTATTGTCTGTAAGGCAGCGCTTGCAGTATTTAGGGCAATACAAAAAGAAAAGATGCTTGACAATGTAAAGGCGCAGGGTGAGTATCTATTTGAAAAACTGAATAGCTTGAAAAAAAAGCATAAAATAATTAAAGAAGTTCGGGGTATTGGATTAATGATAGGGATTGAATTAACTATTGAAGGCAAAGATATTGTAGAGTATTGCATAAAAAATAATCTATTGATTAATTGTACGCATAAAAATGTCTTAAGACTTATGCCTGCATTAAATATTACAAAAAGTCAAATTGATAAGGCAATAGCTATAATAGACGGCGCCTTTACAAACATTAAATAATAAAAAGTCATGAAAAATCTAATTTCAGTAAAAGAGTTGGGCTTAAAAGAAATCCAGGATATATTTTCACTTACCGATAGGCTAAAGAAAGACAGGTCTAAGTACTATAACGCACTTAAAGGAAAGGTGCTGGGTTTAATCTTTCAAAAGCCTTCTAACAGAACTCGTGTGTCTTTTGAGGTTGGGATCTATGAATTAGGAGGATACAGTATTTATGTCAGACCATATGAGATAAAGCTAAATGTCAGAGAGTCTGTAGGTGATGTGGCAAAGACGCTTTCTAGATATTTATCATGTGTTGTATTAAGACTGTATCAGCACAATGATATACTTGAGTATGTTAAATATTCAAGTATTCCTGTTATTAATGGTTTAACTGATTTACTTCATCCCTGCCAGGCTTTAACTGATATATATACTATCATGGAGAAGCTACATGCTTTTAAAGATAGGACACTTGTATATGTTGGAGATGGCAATAATGTGTGTCATTCTCTAATTTATGCATGTGCCAAGGTAGGGCTTAATCTGTCTATAGCAACCCCAAAGGAATATGAGCCAAATAAATTTATTGTAAAAGATGGGTTTTCCTTATTTAAAAAATCAAAGGCAAGACTTTTTATAGTAAATGATCCATATTTAGCTGTAAAAAATGCAGATGTAATTTATACAGATGTCTGGGCCAGCATGGGGCAAGAAAAAGAGGCACAAGAAAGAAACAAGGCCTTCAAGGAATATCAGGTAAATGCTAAATTAATGAAACTCGCCAGGAAGAATTGTCTATTTATGCATTGTCTGCCTGCCCATAGAGGCCTTGAAGTCACTGATGAGGTTATTGACAGTAAGAATTCAATTGTATTTGATCAGGCAGAAAACAGGCTTCATGTTCAGAAGGCCATATTGCTTTTATTATTAGGAGATAAAAAATGAAAAAGGTAGTTTTAGCGTATTCAGGAGGTCTAGATACCTCATGTTGTATTAGATGGCTTAAGGATAAGGGATTCGATGTAATCTGCTTCTCGGCAAATCTGGGAAGCGAATTTTCTACAGCGGATTTAAAAAATCGCGCAATAAAAACAGGCGCCTCTAAGCTCTATATCAAAGATCTAAGACTTGAATTTGCAAATGATTATATTATTCCTTCGCTTAGGGCAAATGCGATTTACCAGGGTAAGTATTGCTTATCAACTGCAATGGCCAGGCCATTGATAGCAAAGCATTTAGTTAAAGTAGCAAATAGTGAAAAGGCAGAATATGTT
>JBFZAD010000090.1:0-3195 GCA_041309125.1 Candidatus Omnitrophota bacterium | reverse complement strand
TAATTCAATTTTTAATAAACAATATAGCCCAGCACTAATTTGGATGAAGTCAAAATTACGCCAAATTAGTGCTGGGTCAATTCGGCCTTACAACTTACGTCGTCCTTCGGACTCCGTAAGTTGTGGCCTCATTTAAGGAGGAGTCAGCTTTGTTAAACGAAACTATTAAACAGTTGTTAGAGGCTGGAGTTCATTTTGGACATCAGACTAAGAGGTGGAATCCGAAGATGGAAAAATATATCTTTGGAGAACGAAGCGGTATTTACATTGTAGATCTGGAAAAGACCGCAGAAGCACTAGAAAAGGCAAAGGCTTTTGTAAAAGAGCTTGCAACAAAGGGCGAGGTATTGCTTTTTGTGGGTACAAAAAAACAAGCCCAGGAAACGATAAAAGTAGAGGCACAGCGCTGTTCAATGCCCTATGTAAATCAGAGATGGCTTGGAGGTATGCTCACAAATTATGCAACAATACGTAAGTCCATCACGAGATTAAAGGATATAGAGCGAATGCAGACAGATGGCACATTTAGTAATTTAACTAAAAAGGAAGTCACGTTACTTACAAAGGAGTTGAACAAACTCAAGAAAAATCTGTCTGGCATTTTGCAGATGGAGGGTCTGCCAAAGGCTATTTATGTTGTAGATTCTAAAAATGATGAGACTGCAGTTAAAGAGGCAAGAAAATTATCAATACCTATTATTGGTCTTATTGATACTAATTGTAACCCTGATATGATAGCCTATCCAATCCCAGGCAATGATGATGCAATAAAATCAATAAAATTGGTTACCTCTATGATTGCCGATAGTGTTATTGAAGGAAGAAGGCAATTCTTATCATATCTTGCCCAGGAAGGCGTTCATTTTGAAGCTGTCAAGGAGGTTGAACCTATAAAAGAAGCAGAGCAGATACCAGAAGTAGAAAAAGAGCTTCCAGTAAAAACTGATGTAATAGAGGAGCAGGTTATCGAGACCTACACCCAGAAGATTGATGAAGATGTCACTGGAGAAATAAAGCCAACAAAGAAGAAAAAACCGCGTTCGACAAGAAGAGAAAAAGAATAAAAAAATTTTAAAAAGTAAGAGAGGATATAATGAAAGTTTCTATTGATTTGATTAAACAATTAAGAGATATGACCAATGCTTCGATAGGTGATTGCAGAAAGGCACTTATGGAGGCAAATGGAGATATGGATGAAGCAGTGAAAAATATTCGTAAGTTTGGTATAGCAGCAGCTAGTAAAAAGGCTTCAAGAAAAACTGCCCAGGGAAGGATTGAGTCTTACGTGCATTTAGGCAATAAGATAGGCGTTTTAGTTGAGGTTAATTGCGAGACTGATTTTGTGGCCAGAAACGAGCAGTTTATTAAATTTACCAAAGATATTGCTATGCAGATTACTGCCAGTAACCCCAAATATATAAAAAAAGAAGATGTGCCTAAGGATGTTATTGAAAAAGAGAAGAATTTAGAACAGTATCTTGAGCAGAATTGCCTATTAGCGCAGAAGTTTATAAGAGATCAGAATATGTCTATCAATGACTATCTTATTGATATGATAGCAAAGACCGGAGAGAATATTGTAATCAGCAGGTTCGCAAGGTTTGAGTTAGGACAAGATTAATTTATAAGAGATGATTACAAAAAAACAGTCTGCCTATAAGAGGATAGTATTAAAAATAAGCGGCCAGGCCCTTGGAGGAAAAGTGGGGCATGGGATAGACTTAGATTTCTGTACTAATTTAGCTAAACAGGTTAAGGAAGTTGTTGGTATGGGAGTCCAAGTTGCCCTGGTTGTCGGAGGAGGCAATATATTTAGAGGCCAGGAGAAAAGTGGCTCTCTTGGGATGGACCGTTCAGTTGCTGACTATATGGGAATGCTTGCCACGGTCATTAATGGTATGGCTTTGCAGGATATATTAGAAAAGATCAATGTTCCAACAAGAGTACAGACTGCGATACAGATGCAACAAATCGCAGAGCCTTATATTAGAAGGCGGGCAATCCGACATTTAGAAAAGGGGCGGGTAGTAATTTTTGTTGCAGGCACAGGCAATCCCTATTTCACTACAGATACCACAGCTGCGCTTAGAGCAAAAGAGATAAATGCCGATGTAATATTGAAGGCCACTAATGTCGATGGAGTATATTCAGCCGATCCGCTCAAAGATAAGACTGCGAAGAAATTTGAAAGTCTTCGCTACATAGATGTGTTAAAAAAGGGGCTTAAGGTTATGGATTCAACTGCAGTTAGTCTGTGCATGGACAATAATCTTAAGATTCAAGTCTTTAATTTAAATATTCAAGGTAACATAAAGAGAGTGGTGCAGGGAGAAAAGGTTGGGACTATCGTGAAATGATAGCACCACACCCAGCAGGGATTTCCTATTTTAGCAATCTGCTGGGCGTGGTGTCAATTCCGACAACAAGTTATGTCGTCCTTAGGACTCCATAACTTGTGTCGTCATTGAGGGAGGGTCAATAAGATGACTGTTAAAGAGGCAATACATAAATTAGAAGAAGATATGAAGAAGACCATAGATGCGTGTCTTCGAGAGTTTAATACAGTTCGAACCGGTAGGGCTTCTCCGGGTTTGGTTGAGGGTATACATGTTGATTATTATGGCACGCCAACAGTGCTTAAGCAATTGGCTTCTATTTCAATTCCTGATGCAAGATTAATAGTTATCCAGCCATGGGATCCAGGCTCAATGCCAGAGATTGAAAAGGCAATATTTTCTTCGAATCTAGGCATATCGCCAGTTAATGACGGTAAGGTAATACGTCTGTCCATGCCTCCTTTATCAGAAGAGCGAAGAGATGAATTAACCAAGGTTATAAAAAAGAAAAGCGAGGATATAAAGGTATCTCTTCGCACGATTCGCCGCGATGCAAATGATGCAATAAAGAAGATGCAGGATGATAAGGTAATCTCCGAAGATGAGAGGTTTAAGACTCAGGATCAGATTCAAAAAATCACAGATAAATATATCGCAAAGATTGAGGAACTCCTTGTAGAGAAGGAGAAGGAGATAAAAGAGTTTTAAGTGAGGCCACAACTTACGGAGTCCGAAGGACGACGTAAGTTGTAAGGCCGAACTTACCCAGCACTTATTTTGAAGATGTTTATTTATACAAAATAAGTGCTGGGTCAATTCGCACAACGACTTATGTTCGCTCACTTCGTTCGCTCCATAA